>JAQIBN010000070.1 GCA_027859095.1 Spirochaetia bacterium
TCTCCTTTAGATTGTTTGTTTGGTTAATATTTTAACCTATGGAGATTGGAGTGGATTATATAGTGTTGTAGATTTAGTCTTTTAGGTTAGATGCCGCCCGCAGGGCTTACTTGAACAATCGCATGGAATGGAAAGCTTCTCGTCGCAAGCTCCTGCGAGGCTTCCGCTCATGCTGTGCGTCATATGTACAAAGGTCCAAAAGATTTATTTAAAAGCCTAAAAAGAGAATTCTATCACTAAACAATCAAATTACCCTTACTCAGGGTCAGTTGTTCTTCTGGTACAGGTAACAGATATGAATTTCGAGCGTTAAGGATAGAAGTGGAAATCCCGCACCGTGAATGAATATTCCCGTTTTATATGTATCTCCGTAGAGATGCGATTTATCGCGTCTTTGTCTCACGGCGAAACAAAATGTGATCTCATTTTAAACAATCCGGGAGGAATTGCAGCGGATAGCCTGGCCTGAGCACAGCGAAGGAAACGTCCATAAAAATCCCTAAACTCACGTTTTCATATTACCGATGATAGAATTAAAGGGAGTATGCCTAAATGATGGAATCACTGGAAAATACTGAACAGCTAATACATATTCTTGAAAAGGAGATAGAACTTATTAATAGTTTTATCTTAGTGGAAAATACGATTATGGAATCTGTTATTTCCAATAACTGGGATGTTCTTGAAACATCGATAAATCTAACAAAGGATATTTCCTTTTCCATCGAAGCTCTCGATAAACAACGAATAGATTGTGTAGAGATACTAAGAAAGGAAGTGGGTGAGGATATTGGAGCACACTTTTATCGCCTGACAATCAATCTTAAAATAGAACAGAAAAATAAAATAAATGATCTCTATAGGAGTTTTAAACTCTCTGTGCTGAATCTTCAAAACATGAACTGGCGAATAGATAATTACGTAAGCACTGTAACAGGGATAATGAAGCAGACTCTTAATGAGATTTATCCGAATAGAAGGGGTTCCTTATACTCCAGGTCGGGAATAATTAAAGAAGCAGAAAGTAATCCTATGGTTTTAAATAGAAAACTATAGGGGTTATATAAGGAGCATACAATGCAGTCTACTTTTGCAGGAATTGAAATAGGAAAAAGAAGTCTTGTTGCACACACTACAGGATTAACAACAATTGGTCACAACCTAAGTAATGCCTCAGTAGAAGGATACAGCAGGCAGCGAATCCAATTAGGATCATTTGACCCTATATATGTTCCAGGTTTAAATAGAGAAGCTACCCCCGGACAAGTAGGCCAGGGTGTTACTGTAGAGAGTGTAGAACGTGTACATGATCAAATATTACAGGGAAGAATTATAAGTCAGGCAAATGGTAGAGGATATTGGGAAGCCAGGGATAAATATTTACTAATGGTTGAGCAGGTATACAACGAACCAGCAGACACATCCCTTAGAAGTCATATGGATCAATTTTGGGAAGCCTGGCAGGACTTATCATTAAGGCCCGAAGAAACAGCCAGCAGACAGGCTGTTATACAACGAGGGAAGACTCTTGTTGGAAGTATTCATAATCAATACCGTGGATTAAAAGATGTTAGGGATATGCTTGAATTAGAGGTGACTGCAACTGTAGATAGTATAAATGGAATATTAACAGATATTAGTAATTTAAATGAACAGATAGTTAAAGTAAAAGCCATGGGTGATAACCCCAATGACCTTCTTGATCGTAGAGATCTTTTAACGAAAGAGCTTTCCGGTTTAATGGAGATTACAATAGATAACAGAGATCCTGATGAATTTACCATAACTACAGGAGGATTCCATTTAATTCAGGGCCGTGTGGTTTCATCACTAAGTGCTGAATCAGATGCTCTTAATGAAGGATACTCTACTGTTAATTGGACAGCTAATGATACGGAAGTAAATCTTTTAGGTGGGAAACTGGCTTCATTTGTACAGTTAAGAGATCAGGATCTTAGATCTGAAATTCAGAATTTGGATATGATGTCAATAAATTTTGTAGATCTTGTAAATGAGAATCATAAAGCCGGTTATGGACTAAATGGAAAAACAGGAGTTGAATTTTTTAATGAATACCCTGTAGTTAATAATGTCGCTGGAAATTATGATACTAATGGAGATGGAGCTTTTGACTCTACATATTTATTTAGAATTAATGGTGGAAATGAGCTAAATGGCAGTGAACAAATTGGGCTCCAGGGTACAATGCAATTTTCAGGACCCTCGGGAAATATTGGTATAGATTATTTCCCTACAGATACAGTTAATGATGTTGTAAAAAGAATAAATCTTTCCGGTTCAGAAGTGGTAGCCAGACTCGATCGGAATGGGCATCTTCAGTTAAAGGCCTCTCCTGCAGCACAGAAAGAAAATCCTGATTTTGTAATAAGGCATGTAGAAGATGATGGTCAGTTTTTGACTGGTTATGCTGGGGTTTTAATTGCTTCCGGTGCTGAAGGTGCTTACACTTCAAATCAGGCTGATGCTGTTACATCTTTAAGAGGGGAAGGTCTTGCGTATTCAGTAGCTCCTGTTCCCCATCCTTCGGGCTGGCTTGAGGTAAACAAAACATTGATCAATGATACCGGGTCTCTTGCTGCGGGTTTTGGTATAAATGGTCATATATCAAACCCTGGTGATGGTTCTGCTGCAATAGGGATTGCAGCACTCCGAAACAATGATGTTATGGTTGGTCGCTTGCGTAGTTTTGATGAATATTTTTCATCAACAATTGCCAATGCCGGGCTAAAAGGAGAAGCAGCCTCCAGAGCATTAGAGACTGAAGAGTTGATAATGAAGGATCTGGAGTCAATGAGAGAATCTATATCCGGAGTAAATATAGATGAAGAACTTGCACAGATGATTAAGTTTCAGCATGGTTATTCAGCAGCTTCAAGATTTGTTTCCGAGATAGATAAAATGCTTGATACCATTATAAATAGAATGGGAGTGTAGATTAGATGGATCGTGTAAGTACCAATATGACAAATGATGATATGCAGTATTATTTACAATTGAGAAATTCTCAAATGAATACTCTACAGAATCAAATGGCAGAAGGGACAAAAATAAAAGATCTCAGGGATGATCCTGTGAGTGCAGCTCATTCTGTGAAATATCTATCTAAAATAAACAGGTTAAATCGTTTTTCTGAAAATATAGATGATATAATGAGTGAAAATAGAATTGCAGAGAGCTATATGGTTAGCGCCAATAATATAGTTCATCGTGTAAGAGAACTTGCTATACAGGGTGGAAACGATACATTTACAAAATTTGAAAAAAATATCATGGCTGATGAAGTAAACCAGCTTTTAAATGAACTAATTTCTATAGCTAATGCAAAAACATCAGACGGTACAAGTATGTTTGCAGGAGATAAGACTCAAACTGATGCTTATAGAGTTTTATCAAGTCGTATTCCCGGCTCATTAAATAAAGTTATTACAGATGTACAGTACTCAGGATCTATCAATCCTGTACAGGCTGAAATTTCTGAATCAAGCTATATTGACGCAGGATTTTCAGGTAATCGTGTATTCTGGGCAGAACAGCAGCAAATTATATCCAATAGAGATGCACAAAATTTTGTTGTCACAGCTGATTCTAAATTTAGAATAGATAATGATTATATTAATATTAAAGCCGGGGATAACATTCATACTGTTATAGCAAGAATCAACAGCTCTGATGCGGCAGTTAAAGCAGCATTGGATCCTGTTCAGAATTCAATAGTACTGGAAAGCACCGCACCTCATCAAATTTGGCTAGAAGATAGTGGGAATGGTCGTGTTTTAAGAGATCTTGGTCTTATATCAGAAATAGGGAACCCTCCAAATAATATTGCCAGGGATGCAGATCTTGGTGGTGGTTCTTTATTTGACATGGTTATTGATTTAAGAGATCAGTTGTATGTAGGAAATACCATTAATATTGGTGGCTCCAGCTTGAAAGGTCTAACACTTGGTCAGGATAATCTTATTTCATCAATAGCCTTACTGGGATCTCATGAGGAAAGATTACAGACTGTAAAACAACGTCTGAATTCTGAGATACCTGAAACTATTGCCCAGAATTCAAACGAAGTGGATTTGGATATGACTAAGGCAATAACTGATTTAAAGATGCTTGAATATACACAAAAAGCAGCAATGCAGGTGGCTGGTAGAATATTACAGCCGACATTACTGGACTTTCTTCGATAGATGAGTCTAGTAAAGAATAGATTAAGGTAGGATAAATGCAGGTACTAACAAAACCATACGGAAAAATAGAAGTGGATGTCCGTCAAAAAATTTATTTTCCCAATGGGTTACTGGGATTTGAAAATTTGAAAGATTATTTATTACTTGATGCAGCTCAACAGCCTTTTTATTGGCTTCAGTCTCTGGATGTACAGGAAATTGCATTTATAATGATCAATCCATCAATTTTTAGACAAAACTATCTTCCTAAAGTTTCACTTTCTGAACTTGAAGAAATAGAACTTACCATTGCAGATTCTGAAAATTCTCTTGTATTTGCCATTGTGACAATACCTGAAGAGCATTCAAAAATGACTGCTAACTTACAGGGTCCAATTATAATCAATAGAGATAATAAGTACGGAAGGCAGTGTATTTCTACAAATAATGAATATAAAACACAACACTATGTTCTTGAAGAGCTGGCAGCAGAAAAGGATAGTGTATGCTGATACTTGCAAGAAAAAAAGATGAAAGTATAATAATAGATGATCATATTGTGGTTTCAATAGTAGAAATAAAAGGTGATCAGGTTAAAATTGGAATTAATGCTCCAAGGTCAGTAAAAATATTTAGAAATGAAGTTTATCTGGCAATACAGGAAGCTAATAAAGCTGCAGTAAAATCAGGAACAGAACTTCCCTCCCTAGATATATTTAAGAATCCTTAAGATCTTCATAAATAGTTTCAAACTTAGAGTTGTTTTCTATGAATATATTTACAAGATCAGGATCAAAATGAGATCCTGAGTCTTTTGTAATGATATCGATTGCTTTTTCATGGCTAAATGGGCTTTTATAACTTCGCTTCATTCTAAGTGCATCATAAACATCTGCAATTGAGATAATCCTTGCAGGCAATGGTATATCTGTATTGTTTATTCCATAAGGGTAACCCGTGCCATTCCACTTTTCATGATGAAATATCGCTATTTGTGTAGCCATGGGATCTGGATAAGCTCTTAGAATATATGCACCATTTATAGTATGTTCTTTCATTATTTTCCATTCAAGATCATTCAGAGCACCTGGTTTTGTTAGGATGTCATCAGGTGTCCCAATTTTACCAACATCATGCATTGGTGCAAGAAAAAATATATTTTCAATAAACTCAGTATTAACACCAGGATATGAAGGATTATTAAATAAATGAATTGCAATAACTTTGGAATAAGCTCCTACTCTTTTAATATGATTACCAGTATCATTATCTTTAAGTTTAGAAGCTTCCAGAAGACTTAAAAATGTTTTTTCAAGTAGAGCCTTGTTCCCTTCTGAAATATCATCAAAAATCCCTATAAAAAACTCTGGAATTGAGTCTTTTTCAGTAGTAATTCTTCTCTCAGTAAAGGGATTAATAATTAAATTTGCAATTATATCCAGTCTGTCACGATGTTTTGACTCAACTTTGATTTTGAAAGAATAACCTGTAACTTTATTTCTAATACTTTTATAAATAATTCCAATTCTTTCAGTGGTTAAAAATGGAAAAAAGTCCTGTACCATATTTACTGGAAGATTTCTTTTATTATTTAAAAATAATGTTTTGTAGGAATTGTTTTCCCAAATAATATTGAGCCTTTTGTCTAGTATAATTGCAGGAATTTCACTTGATTTAAGATTTTCCATTACTTTTAAATGACGGAATGGAAGATCAGCCTCTGCAAGTAGTCCGGAACCGGAAGATTCTTTAAATTCGTAATTACCACCAGTTAAATTATTTTCTTCTTCCAATTCAACCAATTCAACCAATTCTTCAGCTTCTATTAAATTATCATTCTGATTATCCATTAAAATCTAATTAAGGCTTTCTTGTAATACCAATTTCTGCCTCACTCCTCCTTAAATATAACGGTCCTTCTGAATCACTGGAAGCTCCAAATTTCTGGTACTGTTCTATTCCCAGAGTAATAAGATTACCTGCCCATGATTTAATTTGAAGATTATCAATATATATATTGGGATTGATCTCAATATATTTGCTAAATTCCAAAACATCTGGCCCTGTTAAAAGTGTTCTATCATATTTTTTAAGTATCGTTAATATATCTTCGGGTGTCAAATCCAGATTATCAGATAATTTTTCTCCCTTAGAATAAATTGCTGTATAAAAGCGTTTTTTCCTGGCATCAATTATTGGTACTACAATACCTTCAAAATAATTGAAACCATATGAAATCATATCCATGGTAGGTACAGTAACCATTGGAACTCCTGATCCCAAACTTAAACCTTTTGCAGTTGCCATTCCAATGCGAAGACCTGTAAAAGATCCTGGACCACTTGGGCAAACTATAAGATCAAGATCTGAAATAGAAATATCTTCTCTTTTAAGAAATAAATCAATTTCATTTACCAGGGTTTCAGAATGTTTAAACCCCATGTCGCATGAAAACTCATATCGATTCTGATCTGTTTTAAGGCATATACTGAAAATCCCTGTTGATGTATCGAAAGAAAGAACATTCATAACATACCTTCTATATCAATTTTTCTGTTTTTGTCAGGGAGTATCGAAATACTGATGAATATAGTATTATCAGGTAAGTATTCAGTTATTTTTTCACTCCATTCTATAATAGTTATATTTTTACTGTACATAAACTCGTCAGTTCCCAAAAGCTCAAATTCTTCATATGATTCAATTCTATAAAGATCCATATGGAAAAGGTCTATTTTTCCACTATACTCAGAAATAATTGTATAAGTAGGGCTTGTAACTTCATCAGTAATATCAAGTCCTAAAGCAATACCTTTGACGAATGTGGTTTTCCCCGAGCCCAATGTCCCTTGTAACGCAATAATAGTACCAGGTTTAAGTTTGTTTGCGAGATTTTTCCCAATTCTTATTGATTCTCCAGGCGAGTTTGAAATTAAAGTTGTCAGTGGAGTTTCCCTTCTTTTTCAATAGATAGTATAAACTCTTTAAGATTTATTATTGCTGTTAATACAGGAAAATCT
>JAQIBN010000083.1 GCA_027859095.1 Spirochaetia bacterium
CCATATAAGCTCCTAACTGTACACCACTTTCAAGAAAACCAGCTTTCCTCTTCTTAATTTTAATTTGCATAAGTATTAATTTCTGATCATCAATTATTTCCCACTTTTTAATTAAAAAAGGATCATTAATAGATAAACCTGTTATGTCGGCTATGGAACCAGGAAAAACTTCTGTTATCATATATTCTGATCCAAAAATAGTTTCTGAAATACTATTTATTGTCATGCCAAAAATTGCAGGTATTAAATTATTTTGAAGGTCTATATGTGTCGCATCCAAAAGAGGAAAATCAGGCCTACTATCGAGAGCAATAATACCTTCCATTTCAATCCCATCCCGAAGCCATTGGACTCTAATACCTATTCCCGGTTCTAATCCCAAAAAAAGTTTATTAACATCGTTAATTTTTAAAATTTCATTACCTAAAACTTTAGTAATAATATCGCCATTTTCCAGACCAGCTCTGGATCCACCAACTCCAGGAGTTTTGTAAATTATTCTAAGACCATTTGATTCTTCCAGAACAGCTAAACCAAGATAAGGATGATTAATACGCCCACCTGCATATAATGATGGAATTAATTTTGACAAATAGTTTCCTGGAATTGAAAAATTGATTCCTTCAAATTGTTCTATTCCAGCAAATACAACACCTACCAACTCTCCGTCACTATCAACTAATGGACCTCCACTATTCCCATGATTAATGGGGACATCTACCTGCATAACACTGCCCATTTGAAGAAATTTTCTACCAGTAGCACTAACAATTCCTGAAGTTATAGTATTTTCAAGTCCACCAGGTGATCCAATAGCAATAATAGGAGTTCCAGGGTAATAATCTTTACCTTGTGAAAATGAAAATATAATATCAGGTTCTATTTCTACTTTTAATAATGCAATATCAAAGACCTTGTCCCAACCTATAACCTTTGCGGGAATTTTTGTATTTTGATTATCCCACAATCGAACATATAATCTGGAAAAACCCTCAAATTCAGGATCCACTTCACTTTCAATAACATGATAGTTCGTTAAAAGGTAACCTTCTTTATCAATAAAAAAACCACTCCCTATAACGCTGTCAGGTACTCCTATTCCTCTTTCAATTTTCATACCTCTGTTGACCCATATTGTAACAGTACCTTTTAGAAGATCAGTTTTAGTAAGTCCTGTAGTATCAGGAATATTATGAGTCTCAAACGCCAAAGAACGTTTCTCTATTTCCAATAAGATTTTATCTATTAAACTTTTGTCTCCACCGGCTACAATAATTTCAAAAAGTTCAGAAAGTTCAGAATCATTAACCAAATTAAGATCAAGGGAATTCCTTATAATGTATGATTTTCTGGAAGAAGAAATAGTATTATCTGATTCAAAGATTGAAGACAAAATAAGTTTATTATAGGTCCAGTCTCCAGATAATATCAAACCGGACTCTCTGGCAGTAATAAAGTAATTAGAAGCCTTTATATACTGATTATTATTAATAGCCCTCTGAAACAAGTCATTTAGCAGTAAAGAGGCTTCAGCAGTTAATTTACTTAATTGATCTTTTTCTTTTTCACTACTATTTCGAGTTAAAGTTGATATATATTCAAGACTTAAAGCAATCTCCTCATTGTTCAAAACAGTCTTAATTTTATCAATTGACAGAGATTCATAAGTCTGTATATTTATTCTTGACGGAGAACTTGTACAACTTAAAAATACAATCAGAATACTAAAATACAGTAAATATTTATTGATCATCGCTTATTACTTCAATTGTTGAATCAAAAACACCATCTAGTTTTGTAGATATTTCTCTATAAAGAATTCCATTTTTAAATATTTCTCTGGAATCAATCAAACCGTCTTCGTTAAAATCCCAACTGCTTAATATACCAGTTTCATAGTTTTCTATATATTCAGATACTCCATTATTGTTTTCATCAAATGAAACAGTCATTAATAAACCATCTTTATAGTCGTATGCTGTGTCAAAAACACCATCACTATCAAAATCTTTATAAACAGTAATTAATACTGAATTCTCATAATAACGTTCAAAAATTTTAACACCATCTGAATTAAATATTTTTTCTATACTTTCATTAGCAGCTAAAATTAAATAATTAGAAATTAAATTATCTTCTTTATCAGTACTTACTTTTAGTGTAGAATAAGTGGTCAAAGTATCATTATCGGGTAAATAATAATTTTCCCTAATTTCAGGTATCCCTAAAAAAAGTTGTTCAGGGAGAATTATATTATCTAAAGAAAGTTTGTATGGAATAAGTAGATATTCATTATGGTTTTTCTTATTAGTTACAATTACCTTACTAAGATCTGGATAATTTTTATAGTGAAAAAAATAAACCTGATCCTGCTTGAGAACCTTTAAACTTACAGGGACATCAACCAGTTCAACTAAATAATCATAAAGCCCATCGTGATTACTGTCAAAATCAAAAGATAATAAATTCCCTTCAGAATAAACTGCGCTTGTATCATTATATCCATCATTATCGCTATCATATACAATCGTAAAATTCAGTGAGTATAATTTATCAGATAAAACCTGTATACTCTCTGGATCATATTCTAATATTTCATATATCCAGTTTAGTTCTTTATAATCAACAATAATATTATCAAAATATAGTTCTGTCAGAAGTTTTGAAGCTTCATCAACACTATCACAAATAGTACTAATCTTATAAAACCGATCATTGCCCCAACGATTAAGATATAACTCCCTTAATAATATGCAATTATCTCCATTGGTTCTAATAAGAGCTTGTATCACATTTTTAGAAAAATAGTTGGATGGATCACCCTCATGTAATATCTCATTGGCTTTTTTAATCCAATCTTTATTATATAAAACTAAAATTTGTTGTGAATAACTATCATATGGATCTACTATAATACGATCAGCTGCACTCCTCTTGGCCTGCTCAACCTTACCCAAACTTAGTGATATTCGAATAAATAATTCAGTAAAATAAGAATTAACTGATAATTCATTTATAAAAGGCAGCAGGTTCAAATATGCTTCTTCTATATTACCATCAAGATATAAAAATTTTGACAAATATACCCTGGCTGTTAATTCATCAAAGAAATTCCATTTATCAATAATTATAGCGTCTGTAAGATCAGCAATTGTCGAATTTGTTATTTTTAAATTTCTTTCAGAAACAGCTCTAATAAAAATTGCATCAGAACTATCATTTGAGAAACTAAGAGCAATACTTACAAGAGATAAAGCTTCTTTAAAATTATCAGCCTCATATTGCTCATAACCATTCTTCAGATAAATTCTGGAAATTAATATGTCAGGGTATTTATGACTATTCTCTGAATAAATAGAGAAAATAACCAAACATAATAACACTATAGCGAGAAAAAACCTTTTTTTCATATCTTTACTCTATCACAATTACGTAACAAAATAAAACAGGAATATTTATTCTTCCTGATCACTAAGAGAAGAATCCTGTTCTAAGCTTAGAAGAACCTTAATATCGTGATCATCAAGAGTCTCTCTATTCACAAGTTCCAAAGCAAGCATCTTAAGCTGATCCAAATTTGTATTTAATATTTTGCGGGTGTCTTCTAAAGCATTCTCCAGAATCTTAGATATTTCTCCATCAATTTTCATTGCAGTTTCTTCGGAATAATCTTTGTGCCGTGCTATCTCTTTACCAATAAATATAGGTTCTTCTTCCTGTCCAAAAGAGATAAAATTAAAAGAATCTGACATGCCCCACTCTGTAACCATACGTCTGGCTATATTTGTAGCCTGTTGTATGTCATTTTGAGTACCAGTTGTAGTTTCTCCATAAATAATCTCTTCAGCAACATACCCACCCATAGTTATTTTTATTCTATCTACAAGCCAACTTTTATTTTTTGAATATGATTCCTTTTCCGGTAGAGATATAGCCATACCAAGAGCCCTGCCCCTGGGAATAATTGTTACTTTGTGTAGGGGATCAGTATTTTCAAGATGATAATGAAGCAGGGCATGACCTGCTTCATGATAGGCTGTTGCTTTCTTATCTTCCAAAGAAATAACCTTGGATTTACGTGCCATACCCATGAGTAATTTATCACGGGCTTCTTCAAGATGCTCAAGACCTACTGTTTTAGAATCAGATCGGGCTGCATATAATGCTGCTTCATTTACTAAATTTGCAAGATCTGCACCTGACATTCCAGGAGTTGCTTTTGCAATTCTATTTATATCAGTATCTTTATCCAGTGGAATTTTTTTTGTATGAATGTTAAGTATAGCTTCACGCTCTTTAATATCCGGTAAATCAACAAGCACCTGTCTGTCAAATCTACCAGGCCTGAGTAAAGCAGGATCAAGAACATCAGGTCTGTTTGTAGCTGCTATAATTATTACTCCGGTTTTTGTATCAAATCCATCCATTTCTACAAGCATTTGGTTCAAGGTCTGCTCTCTTTCGTCATTCCCACCACCATAGCCGGCTCCACGCGTTCTACCCACAGCATCAAGCTCATCTATAAATATTATACAGGGAGCATTCTTTCGCCCCTGATCGAATAAATCTCTAACACGACTGGCACCTACTCCTACAAACATCTCAACAAAATCAGAACCTGACATATGAAAAAAAGGAACACCAGCTTCACCTGCCACAGCTTTTGCCATTAATGTTTTTCCTGTTCCAGGCATACCAACCAAAAGAACACCTTTGGGAATTTTAGCACCAATATTTGTGAATTTCGTAGGAGTTTTAAGAAACTCAACAACTTCTGTTAATTCGTATTTTGCTTCATTCTGTCCTGCAACATCAGCAAAAGTAATATTTTCCAGTTCAGGATGATACGTTTTAGCTTTGCTTTTTCCAAATGAAAAAGCTTTATTACCACCGCCCTGAAACTGTCTAAGCATAAACCAGAAAAATCCAACAAAAAGAAGCCATGGAAGTAATTCCAATATAATCTGTCCTACAGAAAGTGCTTTAGCCGCTCCTGTAATTTTAACACCCTTTTCCCTCAGTTGAACCATTAAATTATCATCATAATATGGTATAATAGTAGTAAAAACAGTGTACTCAGTACCTGCAGAACCTGACAATGTTCCTCTTATCTCATTATTATCAAGAATTTTAACTGACTCTATCTCACCTTGTTCCAGATAAGATAAAAATACTGAATATGGGATTTCGACTTCGGATCCATTTTCACTTACCACAAAAAGAAGTACAAACATAATAATTAATGATAATAAAAAGAAAAGTGCAAATTTATTTTTGTTAAAATCAAACTTCATGTTATCAGGATCTTTATTTTCAGGCGGTTTATTCTGATTACTCACTTATGTACTCCATATAATTTACGCTTATTAAAAGCTTTTCTGAATTTTCACTGCAATTTTTATACTTAAGAGCTATTCTGTTACTATATCCAAAAGGCTTTCCCATTACAGCAATTATACCTCTTCTATCTTCAATGACAGGTATTTCCCATCGATCTTCTGGTAAAACACCCCAGTCATTAAATAATTTCTTTAATGTTTTAATTCCTTCAGTAAGATGAATACGATCACCGGATATTTTTGATCGCACAAGCACCGGAAAAGAAAGCTTATTTCTGCTAAACCAGATCATATCTTTTCTAAATTCGGTGTTTTCTTCCACTTTTAGATAGAAACCAGTAAATAGTTCACTCTCCCCAACAGTTATCAAACTAAGATAACTTTTTTTACTGGAAACGACAACAACTCTTTTCCAAATTATACGTTCTTTATCTCTAATTAATCTGCAGTTATACCCATCCAGAAGTATATTTGATGCATTACTATGAGTATATCCAATAGCATTACTTATAAATTTATAGGGAAGTCGATTAAAGGGTCTATTCTCCCATAAATCCCAACTTTTGTATATTATTTCAACCTGTAA
>JAQIBN010000165.1 GCA_027859095.1 Spirochaetia bacterium
ACTATTCCCGGCAGCTGTTAAATGAAGATAGACCAGGGTAGATACAATAGTGGAATGACCCAGATAGATCTGAATGTATCTTAGATTAACACCAGATTCTAAAAGATGAGTTGCATAGCAATGCCGGAGAGTATGAACTGATACGCTTTTTTTATTTATCTTAGCCCGTTCCAGAGCCTTTTTCATGGCTGTTTGAGGTGCACTCATTTTAATAGTCTCTTGAGCATGTTCTTTAAAAGGTTTCCCGTTTTTATTCTGGAGCCTTGGAAACATCAGTTTCTTGTTTTTGTGAGTCAACCAGTATTGGCCTAAAAGTTTTAAAGTATCATGAGGCAGAGGAACATACCTGTCTTTAGCTCCTTTACCTCTATGAACATGGATAACCATTCTTTTTCTATCAATATCTGAGACTTCAATATTAAGAGCTTCGTTTAATCTAAGTCCGCAACTATAAACAAGAACAAGATAGACGTAATTACTGAAGGGAGTTACACATTTTAAAAGTTTGTCCACCTCTTCTCTGGTCAGAACTGATGGTAGTTGCCTCCCTCCGTAGAACTTGGCAATCTTGAATATTTCCCAGTTAACTTTATGAATTAATTGATAATAATATCTGATACCACACAAAGCTACTTTTAATGTAGAAGGTGCCCATTTGGATATGTTTTTCCTGAAAAGCAAATAATCCTGAACATCTTGTTCTTTTATTTCCCAAGGATCTTTGTTACAATAATCCTTAAGTAATCTTACTGCTCGTGAGTAAGCTTCCTGAGTCCTTGGACTCATACCACTTAGTTCTAACTTGTCGGTGTATTGTTTATACCAGTTTTCTGATTTTTCCATTCTAATCTCCTTTAGATTGTTTGTTTGGTTAATATTTTAACCTATGGAGATTGGAGTGGATTATATAGTGTTGTAGATTTAGTCTTTTAGGTTAGATGCCGCCCGCAGGGCTTACTTGAACAAACGGGTGGAACAGATTTTTTTTTGTCATGTAAATTGCTTACGCAATTTGCACGCCAACCCTTCGTGCCAGAAAAACAGCTCACCCTAGGCATTAAATCCATCCAGGTACACTAGGGTATTGGTCAAGGACTAAAGAATCAAGGGAATTACCATCTGTATTTATGCTCAAACAATGTCGATTCCAGACTGGACTGGATGAAATAAAAAAGTTCTAAATACCATCAGAATATACCCGGCATTCCCTCTGAAATATGCGACGATCAAGGGATAATTAAACCCGGATAGTAAAGATAAATCATCAGAATATAGATACCCATAAATAAATAACATTCCCCCTGCCGGGAAAAGAAAAATCATCAGGAAACAATCACCAGTAAAAGAACCTGATAGCCTATAAAAGCTACCAGGCTGATAAAAATACTAAACACTGTAAGTACCCTTACCACTGTCTGCTGCAAGGTTTTGAGAGAACGTAATTGGACAGGCAGCACACCTTTTATCCAGACATGCCCCACATATAACTTTGTGATCTAAACTTGGTACAAGACCCAGGATGGTATGGTTGAGAGTCTTTGTCATGGGCTTACCCAACGCCCATGCCATACGACGAAGAATGAACACTGCACTAATGCTGATTTGCGGTGTGTAAATGCTGCTACTTTGATACATAATGTACCTCCCGATTGTTTTTAGCCGAAACCAGAAGGAACCACCCTCTGCTTCCCGCATTTACAAAGTCCACACATGCCTTCATCTGGCCATGTCAAGGCCGAGCGAAGCGAGCCCGAAGGGTCTAAGAGCCTTTACATGGCCAGATAAGGCTGTATAATGAAGGAAGTGCGGAAGCAGGGAAACTGTAGAATTTTTTTTATCTTATTTTCTAAAATATTAGGAAATTTTAAAACGATAAAACTAATGATTTAATATGTTATACGGATATAGAGGATAGCTTGATGACAGAACTGTTTCATTATTGTGGAAATGATGCTTTCATATCAATTATTAGAAATAAAGAAATTTGGTTGTCATCACTCTTAGCTTCAAATGATGCTTTAGAAGGAAAAGTTGTTTTTAAACTCTTAGAAAAATTATCAAGAGAAAATGGTCTTTCAGAAAAAGTGATAGAGGAGTTAAATAGGCGATATTTTTACTTTCAAGAGCTAATAGATACTCTAGGATTATGTCTCTCAGAAGAAGGTG
The DNA here is from genome assembly GCA_027859095.1 of Spirochaetia bacterium. GTDB lineage: Bacteria > Spirochaetota > Spirochaetia > B11-G9 > B11-G9 > JAJRQE01. The sequence continues at coordinate 2,167 of JAQIBN010000165.1, forward strand.
ATTTATTAAGCCAGTGGCGAGGTTATGCTAATGATGGTAAAGGATTTTCGATTGGTTTTAATAAAAACTATTTGAAAAAATGGGCAAATATTACAACCCACAAAGAATCGAAATTAATAATGAGTATTGATAAAGTCATCTACAAATTTGATGATCAAATTGAATTAGTAAGACCATTATTTGATAAAATCCTGGAGGGAATTTATAAAGGATTATTAGATGAAATTAGTTTTGGAAGTTTCTTTTCTCCAAAAACGGATAAAGAAATAGAACTTGAAAGAGAAAAATTTTTAAAGAATCATAGAATTATGTATATGAAGATTTTTTCAGTAGTTGGGATGATGTATTTACTTAAAAATGAAGCGTTCAAAGAAGAAAAGGAATGGCGACTAAAAACAGTCTATCTGAAATTAGAGAACACAAAGAGCTTATTTAGAAGCAAAGCAGATAGAATTGTTCCTTATGAAAAGGTTAAATTCCCTAAATTAGATGAAAAGATAATTAATAAAATATATATAGGTCCTAAGAATAAGACTCCAATTCATATTATAAAAAGCTTATTGCATAATTATGGTTTCAAAGATGTTGAAGTTGAAGTATCTGCAGCATCCTATAGATAAAAAAAATCTTTTAGAAATACTGTTATCTAAGCAAGAAAATAATAGCCAATATAATAAATTGAGGTGAACATGATAGAAGCATTTATTCAATATGAAGAGATTTATGGAGTGAAAAGTGAAAAAATTAAACAAGAAATAGTCACCCTATTAGGATGTTTGAATAAAGATGAGATATTTATTTATTTAATACAAATGGTAAATCTATTTGGAAAGTATAATGCATCATTAGAAGAACAATTTATTATACTAAGCGAATTAGCTCCAAAAGATAAAGAGGAAAATATAAATATAGCTATAAAAAGCCGGAAGAATGCGATTTTTTTTTTTAGAGGACAGATATTCGAGTTGCTTGGGGAAATAATAAAATTAAAGAAAATAAAATCTAATCCAGAATGGGCACTAGGA
>JAQIBN010000153.1 GCA_027859095.1 Spirochaetia bacterium
TTCAAAATCAAAGTGAACTTTCAGAAATGGTACTTGAACTAATGAACTCAAATATCATGTTTTTTACAAGACTTATAAAAAGAGGGCAGATGGATAAGAGTATACGTAAAGATGTTGAAGCTGGAGAATTGAGTGTGATAATTCTAGGTTCCATAAGGCATTTGGTAACTGTATGGCGCTTATCCGGTTTTATTTTAGATCTTAATTACTCTGGAAAAAAGTTACTCAGATCACTGGAGCTTATGATGGCAATTTGAATAATAATTTTAATCTCAATTAAGTTAGTTATTGATAACTAATAAAAAATAGAAGGAGTAAAGTTTGAATAATAAAAAATTACAAGGATTATCCTGGTTAATTATACTGCTTATAGTAGTAATAACAGGTGTATTTGTTACAGCTATGAAATCTAATACCAGGATGGAGACAGATCTTGATGAGTATATGCCCCAAAAACATCCGGCATTTGTTTACAGTAATGAGGCAGAAGATCTTTTTGGTATTAAGGACGGAATAATTGTTGCAATTGAGAATAAAGATGGTATCTACAATGAAGGTACTCTACAAAAGATCAAGGATATTACTAAAAAGATCCAGGCCATGGATGGTATTGAAAAGAGTGATGTAACTTCTCTGTATACTGCAGACAATATTATTGGAAGTGAGTACGGAATGGAAGTAAATGCTTTCTATAAACGTGTTCCCAGTACTGATACGAAACTGCAGCAGCTTAGGGATGATGTACGGGCTAATGATATGATCTATGGCCGTCTGGTTTCGCTTAATGAGAATGTAACTATTATTATAGCAGAGATTAATGATGATACATTCACGGATGAGTTTTACAGTCAGATTCTGACAATAGGTGAGAGTTATGAGGGGCCTGAGACATTATATGTAGCAGGGGTTCCTATTGTAGAGGGTACACTTGGTAAACTGGCTCCTGCAGATATGAAGAGAATGGCGCCACTCGTAGTTGCAATCATAATTTTTGTTCTTTTAATAATTCTAAGAAGCTTTAAAGGCACAATACTTAATCTTCTGGTGGTATTGCTTTCTACTGTATGGACCTTTGGACTTATGGCAGTTTTAAATATACCAATTTATTCTGTTTCTACAATGATTCCTGTAATGCTTATTGCTATTGGTGTTGCATATGGTATACATCTTTTCAGTCATTTGGAACTATATATACAGAAAAACCCGAATTCTAAAAAAATTGATGCTCTCAAAAATATGATGAAACATATGTGGAAACCAGTTGTAATGACAGCTATTACCACTGCAGTAGGGTTCACATCCTTAATAACGTCGGAAATATATCCTGTTAAATATTTTGGCCTATTTACAGCCTTTGGAGTTATGTCAGCACTGTTTTTTGCACTCATTCTAATTCCTGCAGGTTTAATGATTGTAGGTCTACCAAAACCCAAGCAGTTTAAAATAAAAAAATCTTCGGGTGGAAACTTTGCGTTTAAGTTTGCAGATAAAATTGCTGCCAGGAAAGGATTAACAATACTTATTGCCGCTTTTGTAATAGCCATATCACTGTTTGGAATCTCAAGGGTATGGATAAATTCAAGTTTTCTTGCCAATTTTGAAAATGACAGTGCTATAGTAAAAACAGACAGGTTCATAAATGAAAATTTTGCAGGTACTTCCAGCTTTAATGTTGTACTTGAAGCAGATAAAAACGATGTTTTCAAAAATCCGGATGCTCTGAAATTAGTAGATAATCTTCAGAATGACCTGGAAACTCTTGAAATGGTTGGAGACACCTTTTCGCTGGCCGATTTTATTAAAAGAATGAATAAGGTTATGAACGAGGATAGGGAAGAGTATAATACAATTCCGGACTCCACAGAGATGATTGCTCAGTATCTGCTCCTTTATGAGATGTCAGGGGATCCTGAAAATCTTACAGCAGTAATAGATTATGATTATAAAACACTTAATTTAACTGCCCAAATGAAATCTGATGATTCAAAAACAATTAAGAGTGCTATTAGTGTAATTGAAAGTTATAGATCTGATTTTAAAGATTTTGGCATAGATATTAACTTTGCAGGAAGTGGATATAAAGGATTGGTTTTTACTGATCTAATACTAAAAGGACAAATTTCAAGTCTTGTACTTTCCATTCTTATAGTTATTATCCTGGTATCTTTCATGTTTAAAAACTTTTACATAGGATTGATAGCTTCTGTACCAATTTTAATAACAACTTTAGTTAACTTTGGTGCAATGGGATTGTTAAATGTTGCATTGGGACCTACAACTGCACTTATTTCGAGCATAGCAGTTGGTATTGGAATAGATTATGCAATCCATTTTATTGACCGCTATAAAGAATATTCAAAAGAGACCGGAGACAAGACTGAGACTGCAAGATTAACTATGTATAATACCGGAAGGGCCATTTTGTTTAATGCAGTGGTAGTTATAGCAGGGTTTCTTGTTCTGTTGTTCTCTATGTTTCCACCAAACAGACAACTTGGAGCACTTGTTTCATTAAATATGTTTTCAAGTTTTGTAGGAACTTTAACAATTATGTTCTTACTGATTTATATATCAAAAATTTACTATAAAATAGAAAAAAAAGGGGAGAAATAATGAATAAAACAAAAGTAGTTATTATTAGTTTAATACTAATGGCAATGGTTTTGGGATTTGCACAGGCACAGATTACAGGTTTAGAGGTTATGGAAAATGTATTTGAACGTCCTACAGGACCGGATATACAGTCAATTTTAACTATGACCCTTACTAATTCAAGAGGATCTTCAAGAGTCAGAGAGATAAAACAATTTATCAAAGATTTTGGTGATGATGAGAAAAAGATTATGTTCTTTGTTGCACCTTCAGATGTAAAAAATACATCGTTTATGTCCTGGTCTTACGGAGATGGACAGGATGACGATATGTGGATCTATTTACCAGCTCTTAAAAAAACAAAAAGGATTTCCAGCAGCAGTAAAAGTGATTACTTTATGGGATCAGACTTTACTTATGATGATCTTGGAGAGAGACATCCATCATTAGATACACACAATATTCTTAGAGAAGAGACTGTAAATGGTGAGGATTGCTATGTTATAGAAAGTGTTTCCAAAGACAGTGATTATTTTTATTCTAAAACTATAACATGGGTAGTTAAGGATGAGTGGTTCGGAATGAAAAGAGAGTTTTATGACGAAGATGATGAGTTTTTAAAGATTTTAACAATAAACAAGTACAAAAAAGTAAACAGCTACTGGGTAATACCGGAAATGGAAATGTATAACGAGCAGAAAGATCATACAACTCTTATGCAGCTTGATGATATCAAAATTGGTGAAGGTATAAAAGATAGCCAGTTTACTGAGAGAATGATGGAGAGAGGTATTAGATAATGAAGAAAGGATCAATAATTTTTACAATTACTTTAACATTATTACTTGTGTCAGCCGCTGGAGCGGCGGCACAGGATCTGTACTTCGGTGGTTATGCCAGAAATACTACTGGTGTAATTTTAGATGAAGATATGAAGTTTTCCCAGGTTTTGAATACCTTTGATCTTAAAGCGGAATACTATGGCGATATCAGTGAGATAAAGGCAGAAGTCTTTGTTAATCAGACGGATACAAATGAACTTGAAGCTGGTGTTAAAGAGCTTTATATGGACATTTTTTTTGATTCCATGGATTTAAGAATTGGTAAACAACAGATTATCTGGGGGAAGGCTGATGGTGTTTTTATTACAGATGTAATTTCTCCAAAAGATCTTTCTGACTTTGTTCTGCCGGACTTCGATGAAGTAAGAATGGGTGTTACAGCTCTTAAGGCTGACTACTATTTTAACACTGTTGGTTTGGAACTTGTTTGGATACCAATGTTTACTCCTGCTGTTATGCCATCAGATGGAACAATCTGGGAAGTAAATACACCTGTAACAGTGAGTGAAATTAATTATCCCTCAGAGACATTAGATAATAGTGAAGTATTTGGTAAGCTTTCATATATGGGATCTGCAATTGATATTGAATTAATGGGTGGATATATGTGGGATGATCTTCCTGCAATAAATTTTGATGGAAGTAGTGGCTTAAGAGCTGACTATAGCAGAGTGGCAATGGCAGGTGGTAGTTTTAGTACAGATATAGCAGGCCTCATTGTACGAGGTGAGGGCGCCTATTATACTGGTAAAGATTTTACTATAAAAACGGGTGCTACTTTACCTGATGTGTCAACTGTTGAGAAAGATTTTGTAAATTATATGGTGGGACTTGATTATTCACTCGCTGGATTTACTCTGGGAACACAGTTTATCCAGGAAATAGTTCTGGACTATGATGATAGAATAATGCTTAATGATGAATTCAAAAACACTATGACATTTGTTATAGCAAAACCATTTCTGAATGACACTCTAATGGTTGAGTTCTTCTCTTATGTTGGACTTACTAACGAAGATGCACTACTACGACCAAAAGTAACCTATGATCTTGCTGATGGACTTGAATGGGTGGTAGGAGCAGATATCTTCCTGGGCGATTCAGGCGATTTTGGTCAGTATGATGATAATGATTTAGTTTATACAAAGGTAAAGTATAGCTTCTAAGACCTTGTCTTTCATTTTTCCCCGCTGACAATATGTTAGCGGGATTTTTTTACAATTTTCTCCAATATATCATATATGATAACACTATTTAACTTTATTAATACTAAAGTTGTATGGTGTTTTTTTATTACTAATTTATAATTAATACATAAAGT
>JAQIBN010000157.1 GCA_027859095.1 Spirochaetia bacterium
GACATGAAGCAATTGCTGCTTTTCTTCAAAATGTCTTTTTATTTACAGAACAGGAAGCACAAAAAATGGCCTGCCAAATAGAACATGTAATTAAACCTGAAACGGCAAAACAGTTTAGAAATTTAACAAACTACTTAGATACATCAATTATAGACAAATTAATTACTAAAGATAATTGGATTAAATTAATCAACACTCCTTAACCTGAATACATGCAAATACTTTTTAACACACATTCCTTGCAGAGTGGGTTTCTTGAAACACAAATTTTTCTCCCATGAGTATTTATAAGCATTGAGAAATCAGTCTGAATGGATTGATCAGTTATTACCATAAGATCTCTTTCAATTATTTCCGGATTAGAAGAATTTGTTAAACCAATTCTTTTTGTTACCCTTGAAAAATGAGTATCCACAATAATTGCAGGATCATTAAAACAGTGAGCCCTTACAACATTGGCACTTTTTCGCCCTACTCCTCTTAGAGTTAAAAGGTCATCCATATGTTTTGGAACTTCAGAATTATAATCCAAAAAAAGTTTTTTCGCAGTACTGGTTATATTTTTTGCCTTAACTTTATAAAATCCAGTAGATTTGATAATTTTTTCAACATCATCTATACTGGAATTCATAAGTGCCTGTGGATTAGGATACTTTTTAAATAAAATGGGGGATACTTTATTAACCTGGGCATCTGTAGTTTGAGCAGATAAAATTACAGCTATTAATAACTGGAATGCTGATTTATAATCCAAAAAAGTAACTGCATCAGGATATTTTTTTTTTAGAAGCCTATAAACTTCATTAACATGAGAAGACTTATCCATTTCGTGATAATATCAAAAATCAAAAGGAATGACTATAACACATATTTGCACTTAAAAATGCCATAAGTACTTGACCTTGAATTGCTATAACGGATATATTAGCTCTCAACGGCGGGATGTGGCCCAGTGGCTAGGGCACCTGGTTTGGGACCAGGGGATCGGAGGTTCGAATCCTCTCATCCCGACTTATATTTTTTTTTCTTGCGTCCATAGCTCAGCTGGATAGAGCAACGCCCTTCTAAGGCGTAGGTCACTGGTTCGAATCCAGTTGGACGTACTCTATTAAGCCTTACAACAAGTTCCCTTATTGGGAACTTGTTTTATAAACTTAATGTTCTAAGCTTGATCAAATATAAAACTGTATAGTTATCTCCTAAAATAAAAAAATACTTTCTATAAACTATCTGTCTACTTTTTTTGGCTCTGTTGCCTCTATTCTCTTTTTTACAGCATCATAATAACTGTTAAATGGTGGACGATTTACGTATCGACCTGCACCCTTTACAGTATTGAGTTTTCCATTCTCCCAGACAACATTACCATTACTAATTGTGTGAGAGGGAATCCCTTTAACAGTTCTACCTTCAAATATATTAAAATCCACATTCTGATTATGTGTTTTTGCAGATATAGTTCTGCTCCCTTCAGGATCCCATACAACTATATCAGCATCAGCGCCAACCTGGAGCGAACCCTTCTTCGGATATATATTAAATATCTTTGCAGCATTAGTAGATGATATCGAAACAAATTCATTTACAGTAAGCTTACCGGTATTTACACCTGAATCCCAAAGAATAGACATTCTATCTTCAATACCTGCAGTACCATTGGGAATTTTAGTAAAATCATCTTTACCCATCTCTTTTTGATCTGCACAGAAAGCACAATGATCAGTAGCTGTTGTTTGAAGATTACCGGACTGAAGACCCTTCCATAAAGCTTCCTGGTTACCCTTAGGTCTGAAAGGAGGACTCATTACATGAGCTGCTGCAAAACCCCAGTCCTTATTCCTGTATACACTGTCATCAATTTCCAGGTGTCCTGCAAGACATTCACCGTAAACCCGTAAACCTTCACTTCTTGCTCTCGTGACAGCATCAAGAGAATCTTTACAGGAAACATGAACAACATAAAGTGGTACCTTTATGGCTTCAGCTATTTTAATAGCTCTATTGGTAGCCTCACCTTCAACAAATGTCGGTCTGGATAAAGGATGCCCCTCTGGTCCGGTAATCCCCTTCTCTATTATCTTCTTTTGAAGATGATAAACAAGTTCTCCGTTTTCTGCATGAACAGTTGGCATTGCACCAAGTTCAAGACATCGACTGAAGCTGTTTACCAGGGTTTCATCAGGGGCCATAATTGCATTCTTATAGGCCATAAAATGTTTGAAGCTATTAACTCCATACTCTTTAACTAATGTTTCCATATCATTATAGACAGATTCATCCCACCATGTAACAGCAACATGAAATGAATAATCAGTTGCAGACTTCTCTGCCCACCCCCTCCATTTCTTGTATGCTTCCAGTAGATTCTCTTTTGGACTGGGTATTACAAAATCTATTATCATAGTAGTACCACCTGCAGCACCGGCAGATGTACCTGTAAAAAAGTCCTCACTTGCTACTGTACCCATAAATGGCAGTTCCATATGAGTATGAGGGTCAATTCCTCCGGGCATCACATACTGACCGGAAGCATCAATCACTTTTTCAGCCATTACTTCAAGGTTTTCTCCAATTTCCCTAATCAGACCATCTTCACAGAAAACATCAGCTTTATAGTTTTCTTCTGCAGTTACAATAGTTCCATTTTTAATTAATACAGACATTTTTAGCCCTCCATATAGATTATGATAAAATAAGTCATATATATGGTCAAGCATATAGGTCATTTTTTAATAAGTTTGATATATAGAGCCTACTATGTATCTATTAATCGATAAGCCTGGTTCCAGGAAATTACATTTATTCTTTGAATTAACACCTAAAAATAAATTCAATGGTTATTAAAAAGGGGAATAAAAAGCTATTCTGCAAATTCAAGAAGATCCATCAATTCTTTTACAGCTTCCTCTTTCTGAACAACTTTTGTCTTGCGAACCGCTTTACGAATTATGGTTTCCCACTGTTTTTCCGGTTGATCCATTCTCATTTCAACAAATTTCATAAGAAGATCTTCATTTTCTGAAATACCATAAACCTTTTGCGCATCAAAAAACATCAGCTCATAAAGCTGATTTATATAGTCTCCAACAGAAAGAAAATCCCGATTTAATTTATTATCAATATATTCTGCCTTTTTACGGGCTCTTTTTTGCTCTCTATCACTTCTGGCAATATCTGTACTCTTCATATCCAGTACCCCCACTAAGATGGAGACTTTACAATATATTTTTGAAAAAATCAAGGCTCTGGAAGTTAACAAAGTTAAATTATATAGGAGTACAAAAGTGATAAATCATTTTCTATCTATTTTTCCAGAATCGCCCCGTAATTAAACTTTGTCTGCTCCTCTGTTCTGTCTGTGGCAGGTGGTGGTGGTGGAATTGATTCAATTGATGACCTTCGTGACAAAATTGTAAATATTGGTAATCCAGGATCAGGTAACAGAGGAAATGCAATTGATGCTCTTGAAAATGCAGGAATAAACTGGGAAACAGATATTCAGGCAGAAGGCCTTAAGGCTTCAGAAGCAGCAAAAATGCTACAGGATGGAAGAATTGATGCTTATTTCTACACAGTAGGACACCCAAGCGGATCTTTTAAAGAAGCAACAGCTGGAGCACGAAAAGTTAAATTTGTTCCAATTGAAAACGTTGATAATCTTCTTGCAAAATATTCATACTATGCAAAATCCTACATTCCTGCTGAATACTACCCAAATGCAGCTAATACTGAAAACACAAATACCTATGGTGTAAAAGCTACTTTTTGTACATCTGCAAATGTATCTGATGATACTGTATATGCAATTACAAAAGAAGTTTTTGAAAACCTTGACGCATTCAAAGCTCTTCATCCTGCTTTCGACACACTAACAAAAGAAAGCATGCTTGAAGGTTTAACAGCTCCTATTCATGATGGCGCTATGAAATACTATAAAGAAGCAGGTCTAAAATAAGATCAGCTATCTTTTACATTCAAACCGGTATAGTCCCTTTGTTTTATGGATTATACCGGTTTTTAAATATAAAGCTGCTTGGAGAGAAATTATGGAACCCGACAAAGACAAGTCCGAATTTGAAAAAGATGTACAGGAAGCTAAAAGGATAGCTGATGAGGCTGAAGGAGGAACCAGACATGTAACAGGGTGGTCTAGTTGGATCGTTCCTATACTTGCTTTAAGCTGGTCCCTTTTTCAACTATCTGTTGCATCCTGGTTTTTCTAACCCACCCTATGTTTAAAAAGTCTAAGAAAAACAAACTGTTAAACCGTTTTGCACGAAGAGCCCTGGGATCTGCACTTCCGATAGTTGCAACAGTTTTTATACTGTACAGCTTCTTAGGCCCACATATGCCTGCGGTCATTGCCTTCAAGGGAGTTTCTATAAACAGGTTTATTGGTCAGATTACAATGTCCACAGAAGGTATTTACGGTGTACCCCTGGATGTTTCTGCCCAAATAGTTTTTCTTTTTGTGCTATTTGGTGCTATGCTCGATAAAGCTGGTGCCGGAAAGTACTTTGTAGACCTTGCATTTTCACTTTTGGGTAATTTTAAGGGTGGACCTGCAAAAGCCGCAGTACTTGCCAGCGGCCTTACAGGAATGGTTTCCGGATCGAGCATTGCAAACGTAGTTACTACAGGTACCTTTACAATACCCCTAATGTTTCTGATTTTTGAACTCGTAGTCCTCCGTCATTCGGCACAGTTAGCTGCTTTCAGGGCAATTGTTGCACTCGCAGTGATTATTCCTATTCAAAATCTTATAACAGCTAAAAGACATAATATGACAAATACTGGTGCGCTGAAAAAAAGTGTAATGCAGATTGGTGATGCCCTAGTCTCTGGAGCTAGAAACATGATGGGAATAGGTGTAGCTGTTGCTTCTGCTGGTATAATTGTTGGAGTTGTAACACTGGGTCTGGGACTTCCTACAACAGCTAATTATATAGTTATGGCTTCATTAACAGCTCCTGTAATAGTAGTACTGGGAGCTAAAAGTGGTTTTGTATTTCCACTTATTGCAGCACATTTATTCGTATTCTTCTTTGGAATTCTAGCGGATGATACACCGCCTGTGGGACTGGCGGCCTTTGCAGCTGCGGCTATAGCAAAATCAAATCCTATTAAAACAGGGATTCAGGGCTTTACCTATGATATAAGAACAGCTATTCTCCCATTTATGTTCATTTTCAATACTGATCTGCTTCTTATTGGAATACACAGTGTATGGATGGTAGGCTGGATATTCTTAACCAGTATTATTGCAATGTTTGCCTTTGCGGCACTGACACAAGGGTATTTTACTCAGAAGAACAAATGGTATGAGGGAATACTTCTTGGACTAGTAGCTTTTACACTACTTCGTCCAAATTTGATGGGAAGTTTTTTAAATATTTCCGATAAGTACCCTGGAAGATTTCCAGGAGTAATAGCCTCTCTTGTTGCTATGGGTATATATGCTGCAATTTATATTATGCAGAGTCCAAGAAAGAAAGCGGAACAGGCAGCAGCCTGAGGCCGATCCTGACAACTGTAACCATGTGACACATTGTCTCTACATATATCGATAAACTCCCCTGGTTAGTATAATACCTACCGCTCTATTATTTGTAATTCCAGTTTCTGTAGTGGATCAAGTAGATCTATATCTGAGGAAAAATAGTAGTAACAAACAGTTCCAGGCGCAAGACCTTCAATTCTTATTGTTCTACTACCCTGCCCCCATTCAGTATACATACCTGAATATGAACCTTGCCCTATATCAAACCAGATAAGATTTCCAAAATCCGGCTCTTTTAATATATCAATTAAGAGAGTAGATCCTTTTTTTACTGTAGTTTTGTAATAATCAAGACCATAACTTCCTGCAGATAAAATATATGAGTTACCGGATTCGAGTTCTACAGCACTGTTATAAATATCTCCCTTTATCATTATGCCAATAGGATCAAGAATTGGATTCTGATCAATATAGATTGTAAAATACTCTCCCACAGAATATTCATCAATAATATCATTTATAGAAAAGTAAACAGTTTCCCCTGGAAGAACCATATAATCTTCAATATTCAGGGATCCACCTTCACTTCTAGTGGACCAGTCTTCAAATTTTGAATCTTCCCCAAAATAAATAAGCTCTGCATAACCTTCGAACCCTAATACTTCAATGAATAAATCTACCCTCTTATTGTTTGTAAATTTATAATAGCTTATCCCCTCATCAGAAACAGATCCATAATGTTCTTCCGAAGGATAAATAAGAACAGGAGAATCCGCTGAACCTTCAGAGAACCCTGGTTCAAGAGGATTTAATCCCTGATTATAACTACTGGATGTAGAATAAGGAATTATTTCTGCATCCGGGAAATATGACAGTGATGAATTTAATATTTTTGAAAGTTCCGTAATATGAGATTCCCTGCCTGTACTATCAGTTGTAGATACACGTAATATTCCACCTGGGACGTCCGGTGATAGCCAATAATTTGTACTATTCGATTCAGATTGATTATCCTGGACGAGAACTGTCATAAATTCTCCAGCTGGTGTATCTATAAGCTCTTCACCAACAATTACAGGGTTAACAAATATTGTGAAAAAACTTTCATCTATACTTCTTTTAATCTTATCTTTAACACTGGCTTTAAGCAGCTCTGGAGGGACTTCAGCTTCTGCTCTCTCAAAATCAAGGGCTATATCAGGGACTATTTCGAATTTTTGTCCTGAATTAGAATCTTCAAACCTGATTTTTCCGGGAACACCATAGGAGTTTACAAGAACCTCGAGAATTAGAAAATTCTCACCACTTACCATATTGAAACGCCACCAGTCATCCCCAATAGCGGTTTTAAATAGAAAGGCTTTTTCAAACATAAAAATTGGCATATCCGAGTTAGTAGTACTTGATAAAACAGTACTTACCCCTGGCTTATAGGTATCTGATTCCATAGCAAGTATGGTAAATAGATAATCCGGGAAAATGTAATCATTATATTCCAAAAATTGTCCAAAATAATCCATACTCATCATAAAATTACTCATCTGTAAAACAGGCTGTAAAAGAGACTCAAGGGTATATGAATTTCTGATAGTTAGATATTTATCATTGGGGACAGATACTTTTTGAGCTTCTCTTTTTTCGATAGAGTCCGATACAGAGGAAGTACTGACGCATGAACTTAAAAAAAATAAAACAATAATAACTGTGATTAAATATACTGCTGGCTTTCTCATATCATCCTCTTTGACCAGTTTGTTTCACAAGATTATCTACCTAACCTATAATTCTAATTAAATTTTCGATTGTTAATCCAAAATGTTTCTTAATTTCTTTTGCAGGTGCAGATATACCAAAAGTATCAATAGAAAGGATATCCTCAGCAGATGTAGCAATACCTTCCCATCCGGATCGGACTCCCGCCTCAACAACTACTGTTTTCACCCCTGAAGGAATTAAACTTGTACGGAAATCACTATCCTGTTTTTGGAATGTCTCCCTGGATACCATTGAAACTACTCTTACATTTTTATCAGAGGCCATTGCAGCGTCCAGAGCAAGATTAACTTCAGAACCAGTTGCAACAACTACAACATCCGGAGTTCCACCACTGTCAGAAGCAACATAAGCACCCTTACGAATAGTTTCCTTCCATTTCGAGTCAGATTTTGAAAACACAGACAGATTTTGCCTTGTTAAAGCAAGGACTGTAGGACCTGTTGTATTTTCCACTGCCATTTTCCATGATTCAACAGTTTCCTCTGCATCTGCAGGTCTTAGAACAGTAAGTCCTGGAATAATTCGAAGGGAAGCAAGATGTTCTACAGGCTGATGGGTTGGTCCGTCTTCTCCTACAAAAACAGAATCGTGAGTAAGTATAAATATTGTAGGAAGGTTCATGAGTGCAGCAAGGCGTATAGTTGGTCTCATATAATCTGCAAAAACCATAAATGTTGCACAGAATGTCCGGAGACCACCATGGGTGGTAATACCATTTGCAATACCACCCATGGCATGTTCCCTAACTCCAAAATGAAGGGTTCGCCCACCCCGTTTGGAAGGTCCATAATCACCAAAATCCATAGCCGTATTATTGGATGGCGCAAGATCTGCAGATCCACCAATTAGATTGGGAACAGCCACTGTAATAGCTTTAATAGCTGCTCCACTGATTTTCCTGGTAGCAGCACTGTCGCCTTCTTTAAATTCCGGCCACTCTACATTACTTAGATCAATGGCATCTGCAAAAAACAGATCCCATTCCTTTCTTAAGTCAGGATTATTTTTAGACCAGATTCTAAACAGTTCTGACCATTTTTTAAAATCAATAACTGCCTGCTCTTTTTTATCATTAAAAAAACTAACTGCCTCAGGATGAATGTAAAATGATTCATCTACAGGAATACCAAGGTTTTTTCTTGCCAAAGCAATTTCATCATCTCCAAGAGGAGCTCCATGGATTCCTGCTGTTCCTTCCTTATTGGGAGAACCTTTGCCGATAATAGAATTAAGTATAATTAATGTAGGTTTTGCTGTTTCTTCCTTAGCCTTATTTATAAGATTTTGAATATCCTGAGGATTATGCATATCACCCTCAAGAGTCTGCCAGTTATATGCCTGAAATCGCATTTTTACATTTTCAGTAAAAGCAAGCTCAGTAGAACCTTCTATTGTTATTTTATTACTGTCATAAAAAACAATAAGCTTTCCAAGTCCAAGGTGTCCTGCTAAAGAGGCAGATTCTGAAGTAAGACCTTCCATCATACATCCATCCCCTGAAAGGGAATATGTATAATGATCTATTACTGCAGCATCTTTTGTATTAAATTTATCTGCAAGGAAAGTTTCTGCAATTGCCATTCCTACAGCATTACTGAATCCTGCACCCAGAGGACCAGTAGTTGTCTCAACACCTTCTGTATGATTCAATTCAGGATGACCAGGAGTTAATGAACCCATCTGCCGAAAACGTTTTAATTCATCAAGAGGAAGTTTGTATCCGGACAGATGTAATAAGGAATAGATAAAAGCTGATCCATGGCCTGCAGAAAGTACAAATCTGTCACGATCAAGCCATTTGGGTTCTTTGGGATTGTGCTTCAAGACGTCACCATAAAGGAGGGCTCCAAGTTCTGCACAACCCATAGGCAGTCCAGGATGGCCAGAGTTTGCTGATTGCACCTGATCCATTGATAGAGAACGGATACTTGTAGCCGCTGCTTTTATACCTTCTAAATTCATATAATTCCTCCGAATATTCTTCTTCTATTAAAATAATATTATAAATAAGTATATTAAATTGAAGTCGATCATGCAATACAATCTTCTTATGTCTTTCAAAACACTTATTTAATTCTTTCTAATTGCTTTACAATTCAAAACTATCTGTAAATATATTACTCCTGGAGTTGATAAGGCCAGCCGGAATAGTACTATCCTGGCTAAGTACCCGATTTATCATCTTACTTTTATTTTCTCCTGAAATAACAAAGATTCTATTGGTAGCTTTATTTATTAGAGACAGTGTCATTGTAAGTCGTTCAGATACATCAAAATGAGAAGGAGCCTCTTTTGAGATAAAAATTCTTTTTTTCTCAAAAGTATGATCTTCTCCAGGAAATAGTGATGCCGTATGACCATCGGGGCCAACTCCAAGAACGATAAGATCAAATATTATAGGAAGTTTTCCAAAAGCATTTATTATTTGTTCTTCATATTCACCAGCACACTCAGATACTGAGTTTATTTCTGTTTTAATAGAAAAAATGTTCTCCCAGGGTATTTCAATCTTAGATAGCAATGTTTCTTTAATCATTCTAAAATTACTAAATTTATGATCAGCAGAAACTTTTCTTTCATCCACAAGGAAAATTTTAACCATAGTCCAGTCAATTTTTTCCTGAGCCATAAGTTCATAAAAACGAATAGGGGAACTACCACCTGAAAGAGCAAGAGTAAAGATTTTTCCAGCTCTTGTATTTGTATTGATGAGACCTGCTGTATATTCTGAAGCAGCAAGGCTCATCTGTTCTTTGCTGCTAAATTTGTTTACTTTCATTACTTAATAATCCATTTCCTACCATCATTTTTAATAAATTCCTCAGATTCTACAGGACCCCAGGATCCAGCCTCATAGAAAAAGAGCTTTATCTTTTTATCTTCAAAACTTGACTTGTCCCATTCTTTTAATATTGGAGTAATAAGATCCCAGGAGACTTCGACACCTTTTTTGCTCCAGAATAATGTCTGATCACCAACCATACAATCTAAAAGAAGGGTCTCATAATCATCAGAAAGTTCACTTCCGTAAACATCAGCATAGTTAATATCCATATCTAAAGGATACAGACACATTTTTGATCCAGGAGCTTTCGCCTGGTATTTAAGAAATACCCCCTGCTCAGGTTGAATCCCGAAAATAAGAACATTAGGTTCCAGAGGATTTTCTTTGATATCTTTTACAAACATAGAATGAGGAACTTCTTTAAAAACAATAGTAATTTGTGTTTTCTTTTCTTTTAACGCCTTACCAGCTCTCATATAAAAAGGGACACCTTCCCAACGAACATTATCAATAAATAATCTTGTAGCAACAAAAGTTTCTGTTGAAGAATTAGATGATACACCATCTTCATCTCTGTAGGCCTTGATTTTCTCTTCCTTATTGGAACCCTCCTTATACTGTCCACGAATTATTGTAGAAGGGGATGATATATCCTTAAAAGGGCGTATTGACTTCATAACTTTTACTTTTTCATCACGAATTAATTCAGCATCAAATTTAGCAGGTGGCTCCATTGCAACAAGAGAAAGAAGCTGCAGCATATGATTTTGGAGCATATCACGAACCAGACCGGAATTATCAAAATAACCAGCTCTATGACCAACACCAAGCTCTTCCGAAACTGTAATTTGAACATGATCTATAAAATTTCTATTCCATACATTTTCAAATATTAAATTAGCAAATCTAAAGGCAAGAATATTTTGAACAGTATCTTTCCCTAGATAATGATCTATCCTGTAAGTCTGATCTTCATCGAGCCAGGATATCAGCTCTTCATTTAAAGCAACAGCAGAATCAATATCTCTACCAAATGGTTTCTCAACAATAACACGCTGGAAAGGATTATTATTCTGCCCCTTAATAATCAACCCTGCCAAAGAAAGATTCTTAACAATAGTTCCATACAAGGTAGGAGGAGTTGCAATATTAAAAATTATATTACTTTCAGTTTTGAATTCCTGTGAAAGTTTTTTATTCACTTCTTTCAGGTTCTTATATGTTTCCGGGGCATCATACTGACCTGAAACGTAGAAGCAATGTTCCAAAAATTCTTCTTTTTTACGAGCAGAAGCTTTCTCAGAAACCTCCTCTATTGAATCAGCTACCACCTGCCTGAATGATTCAACTGTTAACCCTGATCTGGCAACACCAGTTATAAAAAAACGGGAAGGGATTCTTCCTCTTTTATACAGTTCAAATAAGGCTGGAAGAAGTTTTCTTCTTGTAAGATCCCCGGATGCACCAAATATAACAATCCCACAGGGACCTGCTACTTCAAATTCACATACAGGACCTGAATACTTAATTTCCATGGGGGCCACCTTTTGTCAATTAGTTTTTCACTTCTAATTAAAATAGTCAGCTATGCCAATACAGTCAAGAGTTTAAATCCTGAAGTAAATATTAGGTTTTCCCCATACTAACCATTATGACTACAACCAGTTCTATTACAGATCCTTTGACAGTCATTGCAAAAGAGCATTTTAAAATAGATTATCTCTTTCCCTATCAGCGCCTGGTTATAAGCAACATTCTGGAGGCAGCAGGTGCTGAAGGATTTATTCATAAACCGGAAATAAATCCAGTAACAGGGAAAAGTGAAATTTTTGATACCAGACCAAATCAAATTGTAATTCTTCCAACAGGAGCTGGTAAGTCACTATGTTTTATGCTACCAGCAGTTCTTCTTTCAGGGCTTACTATAGTAGTGTTTCCCCTGCTCTCTTTAATAGCAGATCAGGCAAGAAGACTAATTGAAGCAGGGATAGCTCCCGGGATACTCAGAGGAGGGCAAAGTACAGCAGAAAGAGAAAAGCTCTGGGATGATGTAGAAAAGGGATTGGTAAAATTTATCCTCACAAATCCGGAAACAATCCTCAAAACAAATATGCTGTCAAAATTAAGGGAGTTTACAGTCTCACATATTGTTATAGATGAAGTACATACCGTATCAGAATGGGGAGATACATTCAGGCCTGTATATTTGGAGTTGAGTAAGCTTACATGTGGATTTGAAGAACTTGAAACACAGCCTGTTGTAACTGCTTTTACGGCAACAGCATCAGATAATATTTTAAATAGAGTATGCGAAATTGTATTCCCAGGGAAATATCCTGAACTTATAGCAGCTAATCCTGACAGGCCAAATATCAGCTATAAAGTTATTCATACAATATCTAAAAACAGACAACTGATAGAATTGTTAACAAGTACAGAGGATGATTCCTGTAAGTTCCCTGTACTGATATTTTCCAGAAGCAGATCCGGAGCAGAACTTATAGCACACATGCTGCGGCAGGAATTAGGGAGAGACAATATATTTTTCTTTCATGCTGGTCTTGAACGGGAAGAGAAAAGCAAAATACAGGAGTGGTTTTATACTTCATCAGAGGGTATTTTAGTTGCGACAATTGCCTTCGGAATGGGCATAGATAAAAAAGACGTTCGAACAGTTATCCATATGGAACCATCTTTAACAGTGGAAGCATATCTGCAGGAATCAGGCAGAGCAGGAAGAGATACAAAAAAATCAAAAGCTGTTATGCTAGTATCAAAGGAGGATAGACCTGAAAACAAACAACAAAATAATTCTGAAAATCTAACAATCTTGGAGCTAAGGTATAGAGAGTTTATTACAGCATTTTTGAACAACAAGCAATGCAGAAGAAAATCCCTTTTAAAACTTATGGGAGCAGAATACAACAGCTGCTTTGGTTGTGATGTATGTGATAAAGCTATTCAGAATAAGATTATCGGGAAAAATGAAATTATTAAACTGGTAAAAAGATATAATCGAAAGCTCACCCTCAGAGAAGCCGCCCTTACTCTGGCAGAAAGCAGATACACTGACGTATTTGAGAAGAAGCTATTTAGACTTAGAGGATATGGAACCTTAACAGGGTGGTCTTTGGATGATGTAAAAGATGCAATTCATCATCTGGAAGAAGAAAGTCTTATTAAAATACCTGTCAGAGGGGTTTATAAACACAGGTTGAGGATGCAAAGCAAAGAAGGAAGCTTGTTTCTGACCAAGCTAAGGTTGTTAAGATGGTTCCTCAATGGGAAGTTTCACAATTGATAATCAATATGGGACAAGGAGTACTTTAGAATTTTGTATTTAATACTTTCAGATTTGAGATTCCAAAGGAAATTTTTCAGGATTTTTTATTATATCCAAAGATAAGTCTACATCCAAATCGGGCCAATAGAAATGATATTCTATAGGCTCCTCAACATTTAGAATTCTGCCAACAGAAGCATCCTTAAACCATGGAAAATCCGTATAAGAAAGAAAATATTCAATTTCACTACATATAAGCCAGAAGCCATGACTGGAAATATTAGTTACTTCAGTATTTAAAATGGTTTTGCCATGAGTTTTTAATTCATCATAATGTTCCTCCAGAATACTTTCTATCTCATTTAATTGATGTTTTGAAAGTCTATAATTGCGCGCAAGTTCAACTTTAGGTTCCAACCAAAATTTAACCTCACCATCTTCAGAATGCACATGAATATGCATTCTTTTCTCTTCCCTTGAAAAGAAGAAAAACCGATACCCTCTTTCTCTGAATACAGTTGGACTCATATGTTCCCCTCTATTATATTATATCCTATTTATAAGTATTGTGTATCTATTTTATAATTAAAGATTCCTGCTTATTCAAAAAATTACGATTTATCTATTAAATTCCAGATACCTTGAAACAAAAAATCAATTCCCCCAGTTTTAACTATTATGAACACGATTACCCCATTACAGATCCCCTGGTCAGCATTGCAAAGCAATACTTTAAAATTGACTACCTCTTCCCCTACCAACGACTGGTAATAAGCAATATCCTCGAAGCCGCCGGTGCAGAAGGGTTTACCCTGAAACCGGGAATAAATCCGGTAAGCGGCGAATACGAAGTGTATGATACTCAAAAAAACCAGATAGTAATTTTACCAACCGGGGCAGGCAAGTCTCTCTGCTTCATGCTCCCGGGAGTGCTGTTGCAAGGCATAACCCTGATAGTTTTCCCCCTGCTCTCGCTTATTGCTGATCAGGCAAGGAGGCTCATAGAAGCAGGGATAACACCGGGCATTCTCCGGGGCGGCCAAAACAAAGCAGAAAGAGACAGGCTGTGGAAGGGTGTAGAAAAGGGCTCAGTTAAGTTTATCCTGACAAACCCGGAGACAATTCTGCAGGCCAATGTTATATCCAGATTACAGAATATTGCAGTGTCCCATATCGTTATAGATGAAGCCCATACTGTATCCGAATGGGGTGACAGCTTCAGACCTGTCTATTTGGATCTGAACAAGCTGACCTGTGCTTTTGAAGATTTGGATAATCAACCAGTGGTAACAGCCTTTACTGCCACTGCATCCGAAAAAATCCTGGTCAGGGTCAGGGAAATTGTTTTTCCAGGGAAATCGCCTTCTCTAATTGCCGCAAATCCTGACCGACCCAATATCAGCTACAGGCTTATACATGCAATTTCAAAAAACAGGCAAGTAATTGAATTGCTCACTGAAACAGGCGAAGAAATTTATGATTATCCCGTTCTTATTTTTTCCAGAAGCAGGTCAGGGGCGGAACTGACAGCCCGAATGCTCCGTGAACAACTGGGCAGAGACAATATTTTTTTCTACCATGCGGGGCTTTCCAGAGAGGAGAAAACGAGAATAGAAGAGTGGTTTTATGCCTCAGATGATGGAATACTTATTGCCACTATAGCTTATGGGATACCCTAAATATCTTATATGACACTTAAATAAAAGCCCCTGTTTATTAGTAAAATGTACGTAGGGGATAGAGAAAGATTTGCTGATTCAATTGCAACATATTCTTCCAACTATTGAGGAGACATTTTCTTAAGATTAACCCTGCTATTACCCCCCACTCATGGCGTCATTTCTTTAATACTATAATGAGAGATAATTTTAAAAATAATTATAAAGTGTATGATGTACCGTAATGTATGGTTTTTAGCATAGTTAAACCAAATTCATCTATATAGAAAAATATAGTGAAAAAGGGTACACTACCATACACCATACACACATTATTTTTTCATAATTACTAGGATACTGGTAAACATAATTCCTGCACTCATAGGAAATAGGATTTCTACAGTTTTCTACTTCCTTAAATCTTAAAAAAACTTCAAACATCGGACATGTACTGTCACCTACCTGAGTGTAGGATAAGCATATAAATAATTCATAAGGAGTTTATATATGGCGTTAAAAAAATGTAAAGAATGTGGAGCAGAAATCAGTAGCAAAGCAAAGGTCTGCCCCTCTTGTGGAGCAAAGAACAAAACAAGGTCAAAACTGGGAGGTTGTTTAGCAATTATTTTAATAGGAATAGGAATAATCTGGATGATAGCAGATGGAGCCTCAGCAGGATCTAGCTCTTCAGGATCAAGTACAATTACTGCAAAAGTGAATGAAACAGTAACTACAGATGATTTTGAAATAACAGTTACTTCAATCAAAAAGCTTAAAAAAGTTGGGAATGAATATTTTAATTCAGAACCTGCCTCTGGAGCTATTTATGTAGCTATTCAGTATACTTACAAGAATATATCTAATGAACCTATGGGCATGTTAGATACACCAAGCTTCTTTTTATATGATTCAAATGAAGTAAAATATAAAACAGATTCAGGAGCCTCTATGTACTATTCAATAGAGCTGGATTTGAATGAAAAAGTTATATCAGAATTAAACCCTGGGATCTCTGCAAATGGAGCAGATGTATTTGAAGTCTCTACTGAGAAAATTGAAGAAGGTCTCTGGAAGTTAAATGTTGTTGCTGATAAAAGTATATTTATAAATATTGAATAAAACTAATAAGCCTGAGGATTTCATTTCTCAGGCTTTTATAGAACAAATTAAAATCCTTCTTGACTTATACCTCTCTTGTTATATAGTTCACATATGAGTTATTTGGCACAGAGTAAAAGAGTTTCATACATTGATGGGCGATTAAAATATAAAAAAGATTACCCCTCTGCAAAAACACTTTCAGAAGATTATCTTGCTTATTCAGGGGATGAGTTTTCAACTAAAACTTTTAGTAGAGATATAGAATGGCTAAGAAATCAGAATGCTCCTATAGTATATGATTCCAGCAGGAAAGGTTACTATTACACTGATGAAACTTTTAATCTGCCAACTATAAAGCTGACAGGAGAGGATCTTTTATCACTACTTGTTATCGACAGAGCATTGGGTAATTATCGAAACAGCCCATTTTATGAACGACTTCAGAAAGTTTTTGAAGGTTTAAAAAGACATCTTCCAGATAAAGTCAGTATTCACTCCAGAGAACTTGCGTCTAATTTTTCAGTTATTCCAGAACCTGTTACAGAGATAAATTCTGATATTTGGTTAAGTATACAGGAAGGAATGGAACAGGGACGTTGTCTGGAGATTAAATACCAGGCACCTGGACATAATAAGCCAACTATTCGTAAGCTCGATCCTTATCACCTTGTTGGACAGAAGGGGGAATGGTATCTCCTAAGTAAATCTCATAGAGATAATCAAATACGAGTCTACGCTCTAACAAGGATGAAAGCTTGCATTGTACATAAGGACAAATTTACATATCCAGCAGATTTCAATCCAGAGGATTACATTGACCCTTCCTTTGGAGTCTTTGCAACAGAAAAAAAGGTAGAAATTGCTATTAAATTCTATTCCCCAACAGCTTCTGTAATAAAAGAACGCTCCTGGCATCCTAATCAGGAAATAGAGGAATTGGCTGATGGTAGTATTATATTAAGGTATACAAGTAATCAGCAGTCTCAGACTCTCTATTGGGTCTCTCATTGGGGACCAGATGCGGAGATTCTTGAACCAGAAGAACTACGTAATAAAGCTACTAAATGGTTTTCTGAAACAAAAAGTAGATATAATTAAAAAAAACATAACCCTGGACACATTATGTCCTACCCTCTCTGTTATATTCTTACACATGAGAAAAATGGAGAATATTCTGAAAGAAAGTAGTTTGCGTTTTTTAAAAAAACAATATGCATCTTTTTTGACATGGCCAATGTTAGGGCTTAGTAGGAAAAGAACAGGATTACCCATAAGAATATATATTTCAGAGAAACTAGATTTTTTTATCATTGATGAACCACATATAAAAGTTCAGAACAATTATTCCCCTTATATTAAAGGGAAGTGTTTCTCGATATCTATTGCTGAAGAACCAAAAATTTTAAATAGAAAACGAATAAAAATAAAACAAACAGATTTAGAGAAAATATATTTATTTATAAAGAAAAATAAAACATTATTACTAAGGCTGTGGAATGAAGAAATTAGCCAAATGGAATTAATGCAGAATCCTGATTTTTTACTAAATTAACTAATAAGCTTAAATTATTTTCTAAAGGAGAATATACATATGAAACATATAACACTCTTAGGAGATTCTATATTTGATAATGGAAGTTATGTAGATAAGAACAAGGATGTTACTACCCATCTGCGTGAAATAGTACAGAAAAATTGTAAAGTTTCATTGTGTGCAGTTGATGGAGCGATGATTGATAATGTAGCCAAACAGTTAGATTATATACCAGCTGATTCAACCTCAGTATTTCTTTCTATTGGAGGTAATGATGTCCTCCAATACAAGAATGTTTTAACAAATAATTCTTTAACAGCTTTAGAGTTTTTAACCAACTTTGCAGATGTCCT
>JAQIBN010000205.1 GCA_027859095.1 Spirochaetia bacterium
GTTTACGAGGAGAGTAGTTCTGCTGAAAATGCTTTTAATTATTATTTAAATGAATTGAGTCTGATTAATAGAGAATTAACTGTACTTATTAAGGGTAATTTTGAAACAATTAGTAGAAAGATTGAAGAAAAGATTACTAAATTAAATAAAGACGGTATAAATGTAAAAGTTGAGCAATGTCATGGTTCTCTCGCGCATAGAGCCACTGAAATAATGGAAACAGGTGTTATTGATACCTTTGTATTGGGATCACATGGTAAACATAAATTAACTGAGTATCTTTTGGGTTCAGTCACTGTGCATATTATTAGAAAAAGTAGCCTTCCTGTGTTCATCATACACTGAAATCGCTTGCAAAATACTCTTATCTTAATTATTCTTAGAAGTACATGCATTATGGAGGCAAAATGGCAGATAGTAATGACAACAAATTACAGTTAGTCACCTTTCAATTAGGCTCAGAAAGCTATGGAATTGATATTATGATTGTTGATGGCATTGTAAGGGTTGAAGAAACAAGATCTATTCCAAATGCTCCTGATTATGTAGATGGTATTTTTAATTTACGTGGTGAAATTATTCCAATTATAAATTTACATAAACGTTTTCAAATACGTCGTGCTGAGTTGAGTGAAGAAGATATGCTCTTGAGGGGTTTTATAATTATAAAAATAATTGGAATGAAGCTTGGGATAATAATTGATAAGATATCCAGAGTAATTTCAGTTGATCTTGAGAAAATGCAGCAGCCTCCCCAGATGTTGTCTGGAATTGGTGCTGAGTATATTCAGGGTGTATTTACCCGGGATGAGGAGTATTTAATTTTACTTGATATTGAAAGACTCTTTGACCCCAGAGAGTTACAACAACTTGGTAGTTTAAGTAGTTAATCAAATGATTCCTGTTTATAAACCTTCAATTAAACGTAAAGAGATGGATGCTCTCCTTTCAACATTGGTTTCCGATTATAAGGAAGCAGTAAATGATAATCATGATTTTCTTAAGGCCCTGGCAAAATATTTAAGTTTTGAACCTGGTGTTCTGTTAAGGGACTATTCTACAGCTATTTATGTAGCATTAAAATCTCTTGAACTTGGATCTGGAAGTAGAGTCCTTATTTCAGCACTTTCTCCAGCTTCATACATAAAAGAGTTTGAAAAACTCTCAATCACAGCTGTATATGCAGATGTAGATATTACTTCTGGTTGTATAGGTTCTGATGAGTTTAAGAAACATACAGAAGCTGGTATTGATGGTGTAGTTCTATATTCTCCTAGTGGTATTAATCCAGACTATAGTATGTATGCAGATCTGGATGTACCTGTAATTGCTGATATTTCAACAATTGTAGGATGTCCTGTAGGTGATGAGGATAGTGGATGGATTCCTGATATAGTTATTTTGAGAATGGAACTGCATGATATAATAACTTCCGGTGAGGGTACTGCTGTATTTTTAGGCAATAAAAAATCTTTATCTATACTTCGGGAAGTAGTAACTGACCTCCCTGTAACCTCGTTTCTTCTAAATATGCACGCAGCAATGGGTCTTATTCAGCTTGATTCACTTGAGTCTTTTATTGAAAGAAGAAGGGAGATTGGAGATATCTTTGAAAAGTCTCTACTCAAAGGAAATCATAAATCATTTTATCCTATAAATGATTCCAACAGGAATTATCCCTCTTTTCATGTTGTTTTAAATAGCCCCATTAAAGAAGTTATTCGTTATGCTAGAAAAAATGGTATTATGGTTGAACTTGCATTTACAGATTCGGCAATGGCTATTAATCCTGATCTTTCAGAGCAATGTCCAAATTCAAATTCTTTACATATGAGAACTGCTGTTTTTCCATTATATCCAGGAATGGGTAGTCGGAATACTTTATTAATATCCCGATTACTTTCCACGCTGCCGTAGTATGGACGGTTATAATGAGAGGATAGTAGTATGATTCGAAAGATACTAAAAGTTATTATTGTAGTTAATTTGCAAAAAGGTGGTGCCTCCTTTCTTGTAAATGAAATCAGCACTTATCTGAAAAGTTTAAATATAGAAGTTTTTGTATTTTCTTATTCAGGTAAGTCTGCAATCCCTGAACTGGAATCTGCTGATTTGGTTTTTTCTCTTGGTGGAGATGGCACTGTTTTATTTTGTTCCAGAATTGTAGAAAGTTTGAGTATTCCTATTTTGGCAGTTAATATAGGTGATTTTGGTTTTATAACTGAAATTTCCAAAAAGGAATGGAAAACTGCTTTTATAAAATATCAGAATGGTGAGCTTGATCTTTCAAGACGCGTTATGATAAAGGTTATGGTCGAAAGAAAAGGTAAACGGGTTGCTTTTCATAAAGGCTTAAATGATGCAGTAATCAGTTCTAATGGTAGGTCTCATATGATAAAGTTAACCCTTGAGTTTAAGGAAGCCGTGATTGGTAATTAGGGGGAACTGGG
>JAQIBN010000240.1 GCA_027859095.1 Spirochaetia bacterium
CTACAGGGAAAGGGTCACACCATCAATCGGAGAAATATTGCTGCACTTTTTACAAAACATGGGATTAGTAAAAAAAAACAGAATACGAGATTGTAAAACTGTTTGCAGATCCAATTGTAATTACAACAACCGCTGGCAAAATGCTTGTCCAGCCGCAATCAAGAATCGAGATAAGTACGATGCATCCCGAATCTACCCGAATCAATAGTATCCATACTGGAGTAGGCTGCCTCGTAATAATAATTTGTAAATAAAAAGTGCCAGAGCAAATTGAACGTGAAACTACGAACATTGGTCTTTTTGGGTCACATTGCTCAAAATGGAAAATCTATGCTTTTCAATACCAGAAGACACAGCATATTTATCCTTTCGTTCTTTGATTCCTTTTTTTATTAGACCAAAAAAAGAATCGTATGTGGATTGTAAAAAACCAGGTAAGACTGGAAGCGAATATCAGACATTGCTTTACAATTCATTTCTACTAGGCTTAGATATAAATTTAGTTGAAAAAAAATATAAATTGAGAAAAGAACAAGGAGTATCCGAGATTATTTTCGTGCTTTGGCTAAAACATTTTATCCACAGAGCATTGCTGGTTTAACAATCAACACAAATGAAGGGGAAAATCAACTTGTTTTTGATATCGAACCAAAAATAGAGTCTGATGGATCGGATGGAATAAGTAATGTAAAATTATTTTGTTTTGATATTTCAATACTTTTTGAAGGAGAAAACCATAACATGGAATTCATTTTCCATGATAGCCGTCTTTTCGATGGTATTGATGAGCGTCAAAAAACAACTATGTTCAAAATAATTGAGGATAATACTATTTTAACACTTACAGATGATTCTGATACTGAGAAGTTATTAGGTATCAAAGTTGATATTGGAAACAAATAATTGAAGATTGCTTATGTGCATTCATACTTTTGGGCACCAGTAGGCTTATCTAGTAAAATATTAATGAGAGTATACCGGGATCAGGCTAAACTGGCAGTCAAAGACAGCTACTCTTTTGATTTCCTTGAATTGGAAGAAAAACACTCAGAACGGGAACTTGAAAAGGCCCTTATCAATCAGGTGAAGGAGTTCCTTGTAGAACTTGGAAGCTATTTTACTTTTATAGGGAGCCAGTATCACCTTGAAGTAGGAAATCAATAATGCCTAAAAATTACATCTCCGAAGACAACATCGAACAGGCTCTCCTCAAAAAACTGAAAGACCAATATGGCTTTGAACTGTTAAACTGCTATACCGTAAAACCTGAGAATTTGGGTGATGGCTCGAAGCGTAAAGATAAACGGGATGTGATACTGGCCGATCGTCTAAAAACAGCCTGCGTTAGACTTAACCCCGATATTCCGGAAACAGAAATTGACAGAGTATATGAAAAAAGCTCTAAAGGATTATGCCCAGGGAGATGATGAAAAGAGTAAAGCTCCGGTACAGGAAAAGTCTGTTCTTTTTAAGCTTCTTGATGATGCTGTTGCAGAAACTATTATTTTTTGCAAAAAACATGATATTGATCTGGACTCTGTTCTTAAAGAAAAGGATACATTTAAAAATATAGGTAAATTTGAAGAATATGCAGATATACTCCTGCAGTTTGATGAGTGGAGAAAAAGCTTTTATGTCTTTGAGAATACTGCCTCGTCACTTTATGAAGCATGTAAACCTGAAATATTCAAACAGCAACCACGCCCTGTTGTAGCAGTTATACAATATTTACGGGGAGTGATTGAGTCTCATATTGAGGGTACTGATATTGATGATGTTAGTCAGAGGATTGCAGAACTTCTCGATGAAAGTATTGTTGTTGATAATTATAACTCCGGGGGTTCTTCCAACGAAAACTATTTTGAAGAGTTGATAAAATTTACTAAAAGCATGAAGGATGAGGATGAAAGGCACATTCGGGAAGGTTTGAGCGAGGATGAATTGGAATTGTTTGATACACTGAAAAAAGAAAAATTATCTAAACAGGAAGAAAAAAAGGTCAAACTGGCAGCTCATAACCGTAAGTGGACAGCCTGATGAATATTAGAAAAATTTAGTGTTATTACATCAGCATCATTTCTTACCCAAGCGTTAATGATTGCAGGGGCGCGAAGCGGTACCGAAGGTACGGAACCCCCGAAAAGCATGACCCGAAGGGGAACGTCCAGTGTCTTAAAAAGCAAATAGTAATTTTTTTAATAATTCTATTGACACAAATTTCAATATCCTATATGTTTCTATTAGCAGTAACGTTTCTATATAAAGAAACCTGGAGGATAATATGAGTACTATGGTAAAAACACCGAATAAAGAAGGATATTTTGGAGAATATGGTGGAAGTTTTCTGCCTCCCAATTTGCAGCCTGTAATGGATGAAATCACAAAGACTTACGAGGGAATCCGTAATAGCCCAGGATTTAAGGAAGAACTTACTGCCCTGTATCAGGATTATGTAGGTCGTCCAAGTCCCATTTTTTATGCTAAAAATCTGTCAAAAAAAATTGGCGGTGCACAGATATATATGAAAAGAGAGGACCTTAATCACACAGGTGCTCATAAGATAAATCACTGCCTTGGAGAAGCTTTGCTTGCAAAGAAAATGGGTAAAAAGAAAGTAATTGCTGAAACTGGTGCAGGGCAGCATGGTGTTGCTTTGGCTACTGCAGCAGCCCTTCTAGGTCTGGAATGTGATATTTATATGGGTGAAGTGGATATAGCCAAGGAGCACCCAAATGTTATACGAATGAAAATTCTTGGAGCCACAGTTATTCCTGTAAAATCTGGTTTAAGAACTCTTAAGGAAGCAGTTGATGAGGCTTTTACAGCTTATGTTAAGGATCCGGTTACACAGTTTTATGCAATTGGCTCGGTTGTAGGTCCACATCCCTTTCCCATGATGGTTCGTGACTTTCAAACAATAGTGGGTCT
The DNA here is from genome assembly GCA_027859095.1 of Spirochaetia bacterium. Classification (GTDB taxonomy): domain Bacteria; phylum Spirochaetota; class Spirochaetia; order B11-G9; family B11-G9; genus JAJRQE01. The sequence goes on from JAQIBN010000240.1 coordinate 2,929, forward strand.
AGAAGCTAAAGAACAATTTGCAAAATCTCCTGGTGGTCTTCCTGATAATCTTGTGGCATGTGTTGGAGGAGGATCAAATGCTCTTGGTCTTTTTACAGCATTTATGGATGATGAATCCGTAAAAATGCATGGAGCGGAGCCCGCTGGAAAAAGTTTTAAAACCGGTGAACATGCAGCTACTATGACACTAGGTAAACCTGGAGTAATTCATGGGTTTAGATGTTATCTTCTTCAGGATAATGAAGGGAATCCATCACCTGTTTATTCAGTAGCTAGTGGTCTGGATTATCCTGGAGTTGGTCCTGAACACAGTTATCTTAAAGATATTGAAAGGGTAGAGTACACTACAATAAATGATAAAGAGGCAATTGATGCTTTTTTTGAACTCTCCAGGGAAGAGGGTATTATTCCAGCTCTTGAAAGTGCGCATGCTGTTGCATCTGCTATGAAGCTGGCCGCTACTCTTCCAAAAGATAGAACCATACTTTTAAATCTTTCAGGTCGTGGTGATAAGGATATAGATTTTATTGTGGAAAATTATGGTAAAGAATACGGAATAGCTTAGGACGGAGGATGCAGACGGGAGACCGGAAGAAACTTCTATAGATTTTCGGTCTCCGGCTCCCTGTCTCCCTTCTTTACTTGTGCGACTATTGTAAAATCATTCTGAATATAACCCGTAACTACCTTCGGCTCATCTGTATATTCCCTGAGTAAGTGAAGAACTTCTTTTGTATTAAAAAAATAATATTTCTTAGTGTTAACAAAGTGCCCTGGATCAAGAAGATTAAAGACAACACTTTCTTTTGCATGAGCAAAGAAAACAGGAAGAGCCTCTTTAAAAAATGTCTCATTATCTCCCATATTCAGATTGAATATACCTGAACAAAATATTGTATCAAACTGTTTTTTGCTAAAAGGTGTTTCTTCAAAAATATCGCCTGCAAAAAATCGTCCTTTAGGATAAATTTTATAAGCTCTATCAACCATTGCTGGAAGAATATCTATTCCATAATAATCTACATTTATATTTTGTTTTTTAAGATAACCAAAGAGATCCCCTGTACCACATCCAACATCCAGAAGCTTTTTCCCGGACAAATCTACATTTCCGGTAAGAACTTCAAACCTCTTAATCTGGCTATCCAGGCTTTCCCAATCGAGAATTTCATATCCTCTGGAATATTTTGAGAGCAGAGGTTCATAATGATTAGCTATAATTCTTTTTCTTTCATTCATATACTATTCAGGCAGTCTCCCATAAAGTTCAATCAACTCTTTTAATCGGTTTACAGTATCATCAGCCATTGATTTTTTTGACATTCTCCATGACCAGTTGGACTCTTTCAAGGTAGATGGGGTATTCATTCTGGATTCTGTATCTAAATTTAATATATCCTGCATTGGGATAATTGCATAGTTTGAAACAGATGAAAGAGTTTCTCTAATAAGATCCCATACAATATCATTATCAGGACGCCCCAGATATTTTCGTACAAGATCTTTTTCTCTAGCGCTTATAGAATTATACCAACCTCTTGTTGTGTCATTATCATGTGTTCCTGTGTAAACAACTGAGTTTGATGAATAAGTATATGGCAGGAACATGTTTTTACTATCCGCTTTTCCTTTTTCATCAAAAGTAAATGCAAATTGAAGAATTTTCATACCTGGAAAATCAAAATCATCTCTTAATGCTTCAACATCCTTTGTTAAAACTCCAAGATCCTCGGCAATAATAGGCAGATCTCCCAGTTTTTCTTTTAATGTTTCAAACATTTTTCTTCCCGGGGCTTTTACCCATTTACCAGTCTCTGCTGTAGGAGCATTTGCAGGAACTTCCCAGTAAGCTTCAAGACCTATAAAATGATCTATTCTGACAATGTCCACCATTTTCAACATTCCCTGTATTCGGCTTATCCACCAGGAAAATCCATCTTCTTCATGCTTTTCCCAGTTGTAGATGGGGTTCCCCCATAATTGTCCGGTTGTGCTAAAATAATCCGGGGGTACTCCTGCAACAACTGTTTGATGTCCCTCTTTATCCAGATAGAACATCTTTTTATGGCTCCAAAGGTCAGAACTACATGCAGCTACGTATATGGGGATATCACCAATAATACTTATTCCTTTACTATTTGCATACTTTTTTAGACTGTTCCACTGGGTAAAAAAGAAATACTGGAGAACTTTTTTAATTTCAATTTGAGCCATATATTTTAAAGTCCACTCAGTTTCAACTTGTTTCTGCTTAAGAATGATTTTTTTATCCCAGTAATAGTTCCATCTGGAATCAGAGGCATTTTCTTTCTCTGCCTTTATGTCATGATGTTCTTTAATGACAACAAAAAGAGCAAAGTCATTAAGCCACTCAGAATTTTCATCACAAAACTTAATAAAATCGGATTTTTCAGAATTTGAGGCTTTATCCAAAAAAATATGTGCAGCTTTTTCTAAAAGTGGAACTTTCCAACTTGTTACAAGGTTATAATCAACTTCGGCTGGATTTGAACCAGGGCAGGTTTCCAGATCTTCCTTACTTAAATAACCATCAGTATTTAGTTTTTCAAGACTTATAAGGAAGGGGTTGCCTGCAAAGGCTGATAAAGCTGCATAGGGAGAGTTTCCATATCCTGTTGGCCCTAAGGGAAGTATTTGCCAGAGACTGACTCCTGATTTTACAAGGTAATCTACAAAATTAAAGGCTTCAGAGCCTAATTCACCAATGCAGAAATCTGATGGGAGAGATGTAGGATGGAGTAAAACTCCTGCTGATCGAGGGAATTCCAATTTAATAACTCCTTTGGTTGCATAGGCGAGCAGCCAACTTGTTGGCGACCAGCCTTTGGTTGCATAGGCGAGCAGCCAACTTGTTGGCGACCAGCCTTAGGTTGCTGTGATTTTACTAATACAACATAGTTTTTACAATTTCAACCCAATGATAAGCTTTTACCATAGGCATTGTAAGGCCTCTTATAGCTTAGTATAGCTTAGTAAAAAACTAATTAACTTGACAATAATAGAAAACTATCTAACTATATATAGTAATGATCAATATAAATGCTGGAGGCACGTATATGAACTTTCTTATTGTTGATGATTCTGCAGTAATGCGAAGAATCCATAAAAATATACTGCTGGAAAATAAAATTGATGAGTCACAGATATTTGAAGCTGAAAATGGTGAGGTTGCTGTTAAAATAGCTGAGAATGAAGATATTGGCCTATTCTTACTTGATTGGAATATGCCTAAGCTTGATGGTTTGAAGTTTGTTCAGATTATACGCTCCATAGATCGGTATGAAGATACCCCCATAATTATGATTACATCGGAAGCGGCTAAATATAATGTAGTTGATGCAATTTCTGCTGGAGTAACAAACTATGTCGTTAAGCCTATAAAAGGAGATATCCTTTGGGAAAAAATAAGCAGGTACATTAAATGAAAGCAAAATATATCAATCCATTTATCAATGCAACAATGAATCTGTTCAAGGATTATTTAGGGCTGGAAGTCAAAAGTGGAACGCCTATTGTGCTGGAAGATCCTCAGGCTCTTGATGAAGTATCAGGAATTATTGGCCTTGCCGGTGAAACTACAGGATCAGTGGTTCTTAGTTTTTCTAAAGATACGGCGATTAAAATTATTTCAAAATTTGCAGGACACCCATACCAGGCTCTGGGAAGTGAAGTTCTTGATGGAGTTGGTGAACTTATAAATATTGTAGCAGGTAATGCAAAAAAAGATCTTCTAGATTTTAAAATTGTTATATCCTTACCTGGAGTAATAACGGGTAATGATTATCGTATTCATTGGCCCGAGCAGGTTCCCGTAATATCAGTTCCATTTATAACCTCTGCAGGAGACTTTACACTTAATGTTTCTCTTAAGGATGCCTGATGAAACTATTTTCAATTCGCTTCAAAGTTGTGCTTACAATTATTCTTGTTCTACTGGTAACTGTCTCTATTTCAATATTTCTTACTGTAACTAATCAACAAAGTAGTCTTCTTTCTGCCATGAGAAATAATTTGACAGTTAATAATGGAATTCTGAATAATGTCATTAAAAATATTATGCTTAGTGGAGAAGCTCCTATAGCAAATAAAACTATGTCAGATCTAAAAACAATGCCGGAGTTTAAGGAGATTGAAATATATAGGATTGATGGCACAGTTGCTTTTAACGATTATTCAACAGTAGAAGCAGTAAATAACTTTCAGAATATGATGATGTTTGAAGAAACACCCCGTTCAGATTTTAAAATGATAGATGATTCAAACTTCCAGAATGTACTTGAATCGAATACTCCCCAATATGTAGAATTGTTAAATTCAAGGGAAGTTGAGTATTTTTTTCCGATCTTGAATCTTCCTGACTGTAGAACCTGCCATGGTACAGATTCCTTTCTAAGGGGGGTTGCCCATTATAAGGTCTCAGTTGCTGAAATTTTCAGACAGATTAACAGCTCCAGAAATATACTAACAGTTTTTTTCCTGATTACGGGCTCAGTTATTTCTTTTATACTTATTTTAATGATGCAGCGAATTGTAGTGAAACCAGTAATTTATTTAGGGGGTGTTGTTTCGAAAGTAGGTGACGGAAACCTGGATATTCGGACAAATATTAAATCCAATGATGAACTTGGGCTGCTTGGATCTAAATTGAATGAGATGATTCTGGGGCTTAAAGAGAAGCGACATTTGGAACTTGAGAATAGAGAGATCGAGACAAAAAATAGGGAAAATAAAAAGTATCTTGATAATATAAATGAGGGGCTCCTTCTTTTAAATAATGATCTGACTATATCAAAACAGTACTCTAAGTTTGTAACAATCCTTTTTAATAAGGCAGATATTACCGGTTTAAAACTTTCTGATTTTATATATCCTGATCTTGATAAATTTAAGGAAGAAAAAGAAGAACTTGATCAGTTTATCACAATGGTATTTGAGAAAATAAAAACTGATATGGAAATGATATTAAGCATTAACCCTTTGTTTAATAAAAAAATTGAAGTAATAGATTCCAATGGGAATAGTTCCTTGATTGTATTAGATGTACACTTTCAACGTATTTTTAATAATGATAAAGTTGAAAATGTGATGGTAATTTTTGAAGACAGAACAAAAATTATTAATATTGAACAGGAATTGGAAAAGGCAAGAGAAAAAAGTCAGAGTGAACTTGAACAGATTGCAGTTATACTGAAGGCTGGCCCAGATTCATTTCTGGAGTTTGTACAGGATGCTGAAAATTACATAACTGAATCCATATCATATTTGGAAACTATTGATCAGCCTGATTCCTTAAGTCATATTCTCCGTAATCTTCATTCCTTGAAGGGTTCAGCAAGGTATATGGATTTGAAACTGATATCTGACAAAGTTCATGAAACTGAAGGTGTTATCCTGGATTCAGGTGATAGTGGATTTAAATCAAATAGTAAGGAAATAGTTCTTCAGCATCTTGAAAATTTGGGTGAAGAATTGGATGGAATTAAAAATATAACTAATAGATTCAGTAGTTTTGGTGAGTCTTCCGGAATAATAAAGAAATCAAAAATTGATCAATTTTTTGATACTTTAAATGAGATGGTAAAAAAGATTGCAGAAGAACTGGGAAAAGATGTTGTTTTGGTCACAATGGCTAATCTGGAAGATTTCCCTTATTTAAGAGAAATGAAAGATTCTATTATTCATCTTATTAGAAATTCCATAGATCATGGTGTTGAGGATAGTTTTGAACGTCTTTCTGAAGGTAAAAGTAAGAGTGCCAGTATAAAGCTAGAAATTGGGAAATTAAGTGATGGAACATTTAGAGTTTATGTCTCTGATGATGGGCGTGGTATTGATTTTAAATCTGTACGAAAAAGTGCTGAAAAAAAGGGCTTGATTGATGATTCTGAAATATCAAATATTCAGCTTGCAGAAATATTATTTTCTTCCAATTTTAGTACCAGAAATGAAGTAAGTTCTATTTCAGGCAGAGGAGTTGGCCTTGATGTTGTTTCTGATGCAGTAAAATCATTAAATGGAACAATTTCAATAGCTACGACTGCTCATAAAGGAACTAAGTTTACCATTAAACTACCATCTAATGAAAATGTTTAATTGGAGTAGATCTATTATGAAAATTTATTTTATATTTATTATGATTATAGTTTTAAGTGGGTGTTCAAAACCTGTGGAACCGTCAACTGCTGCTATTCCTGTATCTGAAGTAAATGGAACAGTCTTATGGGAAAGGATAACAACAGATGCGGATTATAAAACATACTCTTTCTGGCCTGATCACGAAGGTGTTCAACCTGGGCAATCACCTCATGGTGCATATCATAAGATCTATATAAATAAGGTTCTTTTTAATGCTCTCCCGGCTAAGGATAGAGTTCTTCCCGAGGGTTCCATTATTGTAAAAGAAAATTTGAATTCACAAAAGTCTCTGGATGCAGTAACTGTAATGGTAAAAGTCAAAGACTATAACCCGGAAGTTGGTGATTGGTTTTGGGCAAAATATACCCCTCAGGGTGAGATCCTTGCTGAAGGAACCCCTGTCGGCTGTATTAGCTGTCATGAAGGAATGGATGAAAATGATTATATTATTGTACATCCTTTAGATCTTGAAACAGGATTAAGTCCAAATCTCTAGTTATCATTCAGCCAGGAGATAAGTTCTCTATCCATGCCCTCTTCATCTCCAGTATTAAGAACCAGAAGTCTTCGTAGATGTGTAATAGAATCTACATCAGCGCCTTCAAATCTAAATCCTAAATAAGTATCTTTCTGATGGGCTATTATGGCTTCAAACTTAAGTGTAATAATTGAATTTGGCAGTTTTAGTATAACCTGACATTTTTTTCCTGATGAAGGACTCTGTTGTTTATGCATTTTTATAAGAGCACCCTTTAATGCAATATCATATAATTCACCTGTATACAAAATATCATCTATTTTAGCTGCTGCTTCAACATGAAAATTTATGCGCTTAAAGTAGCGTTTGTTTTTCATAAAAAACCTCTCGAAACAATGTAATCTATAAATATAGAAAAGTCTATTACTGGATTTATATACTCTCTTGCCATTGAAGAAATAAGTAGTTATCATTCAACTTATGAAGAATATTAAAGTATTATCAGTAGGTGGTTCAATTGTAGCACCTGATAAAGTAGATACTGTTTTTATAAAGAAATTTAAACAAGCCATTCTTGATTATCTTAATGAAGATTTGGATAGAAAGCTTGTTTTTGTTGTTGGAGGTGGAGGGCCAGCCCGATCCTATCAGAAAGCATATAGAGCTATTGTTGAAGAGCCTGATACTGATTCACAGGATTGGATAGGAATTATGGCTACACGATTAAATGGAGAGTTACTTAAAGGTGTCTTTGCTGATGAATGTCCTGACCCTGTTGTAACTAATCCAACAGAGATTAAAAGTTTTAAGGGAAGAGTTTTAGTTGCTGCCGGTTGGAAACCAGGATTCTCAACAGATAATGATTCTGTTCTTTTAGCAGAAAATATCGGTGCAAAACAAATAATTAATTTATCCAATATAAGTAAAATCTATTCTGCAGATCCTAAGCTTGATCCAGGTGCGGTGCCCCTTGATAATATTAGTTGGGCAGATATGAGGAAACTTGTAGGGGATAAATGGATTCCAGGAGTTAATGTCCCCTTTGATCCCATTGCAACAAAAAGGGCTTCTGAGTTAAATCTAAAGGTTATAACAGCTTCAGGGAATAATATTGAAAATATGAAAAGAATACTTGTTGGATCTAAATTTGAAGGAACGACAATAGGACCGGAGTAATGGAAAGAAAACTTAATTTTTTTGATGTTTTTAGTATAGCAACAGGGGCAATGATCAGTTCAGGAATTTTTGTTCTTCCTGCGATGGCATACGGGCATACGGGATCAGCTCTTTTTATCTCTTATTTAATTGGGGGGATTATTGCTTTAATAGGGATTCTTAGTATTGCAGAACTTTCAAGTGCAATGCCAAAGGCAGGAGGAGATTATTATTTCATTTCCAGGAGCTTTGGCCCTCTTATGGGCACAATTAATGGCTTCCTTAGTTGGTTTGCACTTTCTTTGAAAAGTGCATTTGCAATTTATGGATTATCAGGAGTTGTCTATCTTCTAACAGGGATTAGTATGCCCCTTACAGCTTTGGCAGCAACAATCTTTTTTGTACTGTTAAATATAGTTGGTGTTAAAGAGGCAGCTCTCCTTGAATTGGTACTTGTAGCATTTTTAATTTCAATAATGATTGCTTTTATTTTTATGGGTTTTCCTATAATAAATAGAACACACTTTGTGCCTCTTGCCCCTATGGGGATTAATTCCATTTTTTCTACCGCTGCATTCGTCTTTATTTCCTTTGGTGGATTATTGAAGATAGCAAGCGTAGCGGAAGAGGTTAAAAATCCGGGAAAGAATATTCCTCTTGGGATGCTTGTTTCTGTTATTTTTGTAACTGTATTGTATGTCCTGATGATTTTTGTAACTACAGGTATTTTGAAACCTGATGACTTTAAGTCCTCAATACTTCCTATATCAGATGCAGCTCTTATCTTTGCTGGGAGACCTGGATTTGTGGCAATTACTATTGCTTCCTTTCTTGCCTTTATTACCACTGCTAATGCCGGAATAATGGCCGCATCCCGTTATCCTCTTGCGTTAAGCCGTGATAATCTGATCCCAGGGGGAATATCCAGGGTTTCAAAACGTTTTAACACACCAGTTGTTTCGATCCTTGTAACGGGTGTGTTTATTATTCTTGCTCTACAGATTGAACTTGAGATCCTTGTTAAGTCTGCTTCTTCGGTGATTCTTATTGCATATATCCTTTCTAATATCTCTGTAATTATTCTTAGAGAGAGTAAATTATCAAATTATAGACCTGTGTTTAAAGTCCCTTTATATCCATATATACCTATTTTAAGTATAGCAATGTACCTTTTTCTTTTGGTTGACCTTGGTATGGAAGCAATAGAAATAAGTCTTGTCTTCATAGTAATCAGTATTCTTGTATATTTATTTTATGGAAGGAAAAGGGCTAAAAAGGAATTTGCTCTTTTATATCTTCTTAAAAGAATAGTTGACAGCAGAATGCCCCAGCATGGTCTTGAAACAGAACTTAGAGAAGTTCTTCGTCATAGGGAAGGTATTCTGGATGATAATTTTGATCGAATGGTAAAGGATTCTGTTGTTTTGGATCTTAAAGGCCATTTTGTACTTGATGATTTCTTGAAAAAGATTTCCATACCTTTGGGAGTTGATCTGGGTATAGAAAGTAAAGAAATATTCAGGCTTCTAAAAAACAGAGAAAATGATAGTTCTACTGCAATCAGTTCGTTTGTATCTATACCTCATATAATTCTTGAAAAGACAGAAGTTCTTCATATGATGATTGTAAGGTGCAGGGACGGAGTGACTTTTTCAGAGACAGAGAAATCTGTAAAAGCAATATTTCTTATTGTTGGGAACGAAGGAGAGAGGGTTTTGCATCTTAGGCTTTTGGCTTCCATAGCAACCCTGGTTCAGGAGAATGGATTTGAAGATAAATGGCTTAATGCAAAAGATGTTAATTATCTTCGTGATATGATTTTACTTAGCAGCAGAAACCTGTTTCCGAAGAGTGGGAAATAAAAAGTTACTTCGATACATTTTTGCGGAGCAAAAACACTCAGTAACCGGTGATTTGGGTAGTCCTGATTCCCGAGTGATTGCGAGTTTTTATAAATGTTATATCCCGTTATGAGCATATGGCAATAGTATTGAGGGGAAAAATATTTTCTGCTTTTTGTTTAAATGAATTGAAATAATTCTGTAATATGATACACTGTTACAAATATGTGAACACTATTTCAAATATTGGAACAAGGGCTCTGGAGTTTTAATTGAGTAATTCTGTAAAAAAAGCTTTTGAAATTATAAAATTTATCTCAAACAATCAGGGTAAGCTTTCTTTAAGCGAGCTTGGACGGCAGCTTAATATGAATAAAACCACAATGTTCCGCTATCTCGAGACTCTTGAAGACCTGAATATTCTGGAAAGAAGGGGTTCTAACTGGTATTTAGGAATAGAGCTTTTTTCTTTAGGACACAAAGTTGATGCAAATAGTCGGATTGTTGAACGAATTCATCCGCAATTAGTGGAAATAAGTAAACGACTAAATGAAACTGTAAACCTTGTAGGTATGTATGATAACTCTGCTTTGTATCTTGATAAAGTGGAAAGCAATCGAGCCTTACAGATTAGATCACAGCTGGGAGACCGTCTTCCTCTTCATTGTACTTCTCTGGGGAAGGCCATTTTTTCCTGTTTACCTCTGGATGAAGCGGATAATATTCTTAATATAATAGAACTAAAACCTTACACTTATCATACAGTTACCAGCATAGTTGAACTTAAAAAACAGATAGAATTTGTAAAGATAAACGGCTACAGTCTCGAAACAGAGGAGCTTGAACCTGGGCTATCCTGTATTGCTGTTCCCCTGCATATAGAATCTATTGATTTTTATGGAGGTCTTAGCTTTTCTGGTTCTCCAGATAGGTTTATAGAAGAAAAGGTTAAGGAGTTATCTGTGGAACTTAAGGCTTTGGCAAGTAAAATACTTGCTATGTTCTAGCTCCTTTGATAGATATATTCAGTAGGAATTATTCTAATTTCTGTATGAACTAAGTAAATAATCTATACTTTTTTGATCAATAACAATTCCAGGTGCTGTCATTAGACCAGCTTCAACCATTAAGACAGCACTAATCTGTTCTGAAGATATCCCATTTGAGATGGCCATTTCAATTCTATTTGAAATAGTGGAATTTGTAACACTGTTTATATTTCGATTCATTATATTCTCCTTAGGTCTCATTAGAGATCGTTCCCCGGGTTACATGGGTGACCAGCCTGTACATATTATCGGTAATTTTTTGCTTTACATAAACATCAATAAAGACTAGGAATATATATATGAAAACAAGAACTTTTATTTCCACAGGACACCTGATAGATTCAGGAATAATGTCCGAAATTTTTAACACAATTATGAATGAAGGCGCTGATTATGAAGTTACCTCATTTGATATTGGTAAGATGAAAAGTGAAAAATCTAAACTTGAATTAGTACTTAAGTGTAAAAAATTAGAGGAACTTGAGATTCTCTCCAATAGACTTACTTCCCTTGGTGCTTACGAGAAAGGTGCCTTTGAATCTGTTTTTAAGATAGCAAATAAAGATTGTAATGTCCCTGAAGATTTCTATTCCACATCAAATCATCGCACAGAAATATTTATTGATGGGAAATGGGAAAATGTAGGTTCTCAAAGAATGGATGCAGTAATTGTTCTAACAGAGAAAGGACCCTGTTGTGTAAAATTAAGAGATGTTAGGACAGGAGATCATATACTTTGCGGTTCTGAATCTGTTCGTGTTTTTCCTCCAGTTTCAGACATAAGGGACTCCGGATTTGGGTTTATGTCAAATGAAGTATCCTCTGAACGAAGTGATAATATTGCCGTTATTAAAATAGCCGAAGAACTTAAATCTTTAAAAAAAGAAGGTAAAGAAACTATAGTTGTTGCCGGACCTGTTGTCATACATACAGGTGGGGGAAGCGCTCTTGCAGGACTAATACGGGATGGATGGATTCATGGGCTTTTAGGTGGTAATGCTATTGCAGTTCATGATATAGAATCATGTTTTTATGGTACTTCTCTGGGTGTTAATCTTGAGACAGGGAAGCAGGCTGTTGGTGGACATTATCACCATATGAGGGCTATCAACAGGATCAATCAGTATGGATCTATAAAAAATGCTGTTGAAGCAAAAGCATTAAAAAGTGGACTTATGTACGAGATAGTTAAGGCGGATATACCCTACAGTCTTGCCGGGTCTATTAGGGATGATGGTCCATTACCTGAAACTGAAATGGATATGATAAAAGCCCAGAGAGAATATTCTAAGATAATAAAAGATACAGATATGATTATAATGCTTTCCACAATGCTCCATTCAATTGGAACAGGTAATATGACACCTTCCTGGGTAAAAACAGTTTGTGTGGATATAAATCCATCTGTTGTAACAAAACTATCCGACAGGGGTACAAGTCAGGCAGTAGGTATTGTCAGTGATGTTGGATTATTTTTAAGAGCCCTGGCTGCAAAACTTGAGGTTGATCACTAAAATAATGAATTATGATGATTTCCAAACTGGCTTTAATGAAGCTGATTATTTGATGCAGCTTGGAGAATACCAGTCTGCAATTAAACTTCTTTTAAAATACAGAAAAAAATATCCCGGGGATAGTCTTGTTAACTTTAATCTTGGAGTAGTTTACTACAAGGCCGGTAAGTTTGTTAAATCAATATATTCGTTGGAAGAAGCAGTTAGACTGGGAGCAGAGGAACCTGAAGTTTTTAATCAGCTTGGGCTTTCATCTGACAGCAATGGTGATTTGGAGGGGTCAAGAGCCTATTATAAAAAAGCCCTGGAGATGGATTCCAGTTTTGCTATGGCGTGGAATAATCTTGGAGTAACATATTTCTTGGCAGGAGATTATTTATCTGCAAAAGTTAATTTTGAAAAGGCCCTTGAATTAAATAGTGAAGATCCAGATACATGGTTTAATTTGAGAGACAGCTGTACTGAACTCGGACTGGATAGTGAGGCTGAAGCTGCTGACTTAAAGTACCATGAACTTTTAAGGCACTAATATTCCTCTTCGAAGTATTCGAACCCATCAATTATATCCAGATAAGCGCCATCAAAACCTGCATCAAGTATTTTCTTAAGATACGAATTGTCATTGCCAAAAATTATATTCTGCCAATCACAATCCCAATAACGTACTTTATAATTACCTTCCCATTCAGGATTTTCTTTTTCGAGCCAGACTGGATCCCATGGTCTCCAGCTGTTTATCCAATAATAACGATATTCTTCTGCTTCTGCTATGCTCATATAGGCAATCACAAGTCTTGCTGCACCATTAGCTTTACTTTTTAAACCTGCTATTTCAGTTTGAGTATACTCTTCTTCATTATGGTACAGATCCATTAAAACCACATCGTAATTTGTTGAATTTACCGCAATTATGAAATCATTTTTTGTTGCATAATTTTCACTGTTTATTAGGTATAGAAAATTTTTAGCTTGTGATATAATTGTAATATCGTCAGTGTTTTCATTGTAAATTGTTGCAGGATATACAGGAATATTATTTAAATCTCTCTGATCTGCAGCAAAAGAGATGAAATTATTATCAAAGTTTATCTGATATGAATTATCCATTTTTGTATGATCCAAACAGTAATCTGTAGCAAGTACTTCTATACCTTGAGCTTCACATAAAAGACATAGATCAAGTAAATGTTGTTTGTCTTCATCTGGTGTAATTTCATCATCGTTGTAATAACCATAAAACATACTTTCTCTACCTGTTGCATCAATAGCAGCAATATATTCGGCATTGGGTGTTCCATCTCCCTCTCCGTTATCGGTTATAAGTTCCTGACCATTTTGGGGAATAATTATAAAGCCTGGTTCAATTCCTTTTGAATATTCACTTAAATCAATTACAAAATCTCTCATTGCCTGCCTAAAGTCTATGTTAGGTAGATCTGGTGCAGTAGCACATGAAGTAGTAAATAGACTAATAGAAAATATAACTACAATTGGGAAATGCTTTTTCATTTTTTACTCCTGCATAAATTCTTATAACACTGACATATAACAATACTATTATGGTCAATGTTATCACAGATATCCAAGTATCACTATAAAATTCTTTATAAATTGACATACATATATAAGTATAGTATACTAATGACTATGAGTATAAGATTGCAGGTATTATTAGACGAAGAGGAACTTGGAGAATTAAAAATTCTTGCAGAACAGGAAAAAATAACTGTATCCGCCTGGGTCAGGCGCGCCATTCAGCATGAAAAAAAGGAAAGACCTGCAAAGTCAGCTCGTAAAAAACTTGAAATTATACAGAGCTTTGCTACATATGATTTCCCATCAGGTGATTATAAAGATATAGCAGTTGAAATTGAAACCGGATACTTCAAGGAACCTTTATCTTGATTTTTATTGACTCAAATATCCCAATGTATCTTGTTGGTGCAGATCATCCCAATAAAGAGCGTACCATTTCGGTTCTCCAGCGGATTGTTAGGGATGAAACACGCCTTGTTACTGATGCGGAAACCCTTCTGGAAATTCTTCATCGATATACAGCAATTAATCGGATGGAAGCCATTCAAGCAGCTTATGATGCAATTCTTGGCATTGTGGATGAGGTTTTCCAGGTCGGGACTGATGATATGATACTGGCAAAGGATATTCTTCTTGCATCAAGTGGAGTTTCTGCCATGGATGCTGTTCATGCCGCTGTTATGAAGAATAATGGAATAGATCATATTTTCAGTTTTGATTCTGATTTTGATGTTTTCTCTTTTATAACCAGAATATTTTAAGGACATAGAGCTCTTTTTACATCTTGCAACCTGCACAAATCCCTGCTGCTTTTATTTGAATGGCCATCTTTTTAACAGGATTCACTATATCTCTATTCTCCAGTCCATCTAAAATATCATAAAAAAGATTCCAGCCCTCTCTGTCTTTTTTATAAACTTTTTGTAGAAGATCTTCTTTTCCGTATGCAAATTCTATGGATCTTTCAAGACGTTCAAAACTTTGGAGCATAAAATCTGCAGCCAGCTGGTTGTTTCCTGATTCAAAAAAATCTGCTGCCTTCATACAAAAACGTAACAGTACTGTTGTTATAGGAATTTTACTTACAAAGCATCCTGTAAATGGATCTATTGTTTCTTTGATATCTAAAATATTATCAGTAAGGATCTCAGAATATCTGGAAAAATATAGAATTCTAATGAAGTCCCCTATCATATTTCCTGCAGAAGCAGCTTTCATGGCATCCCCTGCAAAGGCTTCCTTATCATGTCTCATAATAAGTCCGTCTTCATGGAGGTATGCTAACCCTGTTGATTTTTTTCCTAAAACAGACAGAAGATATGCCTGATCTTCTGCTCTTCCAATAAAACCGGGGGTAAACGGTCTGTGCTTCCGTAAAGCCTTTACAAGTATTCCGTTTGTTCCACCTGTTACATGAATTCTTTGAATACAGCTATCCTTACCATCAATATTATCTTTACCATATCTGGTTGCAAGTTCTGAACTTGTTGATAGTCCCATCATAAGTTTACTATAGAAAAACCTTTCTTCCAGTTTTAGATCCTGTCTATTGTCGAAAACAACATCCGGGGTAAATAATCCTTTATGGATATCTTTTTCATTTACCAGGGCACCTGCAATCATTCCAAGTTCAATTTTATTTCCAAATGAATCTATTCCTTCAGCTCCCCAAAGAGGTGTTTGGAAGTGCTCAAAAGCACTTTTCCCGGATTGCACTTTTAAAACATCCTGTGGAAAAAATTGATCAAGGTCTATTTTAAAAGTAGCAGTTTTATCTGCATCCACGAGAACATTCCAGAATGCGGTTATTGCTTTTAGAAAGGAGTAATGCCGACCGTATTCACCATCAACACCAAAAACATTTTTAAGAAGTTCCTCTCTGTTTTGGATATTCATATTATCTGCTATTGGAAGAAAAATCTCATCTATAAGTTTTTCTGTATCTTCTTCTGTAAAAACATAAACATCCAGGTGGTCAAAGTTTCCATAGCAATTAAGTTCTTCTTTTATGTATTTTTTTGCTATTTTTTGAAGCCCTTTATGGGTTACAGAGGCCGAAAGAATACATGTTAATTTTTGATCAGTGTCCATGTTTCCATTTTTCATTTCATACTCTGCCGTTCGATTAAGACCATTCAACCCATAGATTATTTCATTAGTTTCCGGCTTTGTCCCTATCTGTATTGGATGATCATAATAGAAAGATTGCTTTTCACTAACTGCAAGGGTAATCCCTTTTATTAATTCTTCTGAATACCCCAATGAACTTAGATCTGTTTTTTTATCTGGTACAGTTAGTAGAATGTTGGATGTAAATATTATCTGTTTTCCGGGATCTGTAATTGGTTTTGGGTTTACTTTAGTTATTTTAACAGTTCTTCTTTTTCTTAATTCTTTGGATTTTTGTTCTTTATTAGTAAAAACACCTTCTGCTTCCGGGAAAAAAACTGACCATAGGGCATCCATTGCTTCTACAGATGAAAAGTCAGTATTGCTTTCTGAAAATTTACTCAATTCTGATAATCGGGAAGCAAAATCAGTATCAGTGTTTACCCGTTTTTCAATTTCATCTGCTATGAGCTTTAATCCCCTTGAAAGAAATTGTGCAAGAGATCCATAGGTTTTATCTTTTTGCATTCTCTGAAGATAGCCATTTGCATTTGTAAATTCAGTATGATTATTTCCACTTAGAGAGATAATAAAAGCTGAATTCAGAGAACGACAAATGCTGTTTCTGTTTTCAGCAAGTGAATTAAATCCATCTATTGCACTCGATCCTGATATTTCAGAGTCATTTTGGAAAACTGCATTTATAATTTTTTCGATATTCATATTTGCTCCTGTTTTTTACCCAGCTTTAATTATATTGCTTCTGCATTTATGTGCAAGGGGATTTTATAGTAACTTTGGAGTGATCTTGATTTTAGAAAGTTACTTATGCAATAATTTGGAATATGAAGCCTTTTAGATTTTATCTTTTAATAGTTTTAATACTTATCTCTATCACATCAATTTATCCGGAAGAGATTTTAGAAGATAACCTTGAAGTTCGTTTGATTATAATTGGACAGGGTGATGAGATCTACTCATTATGGCAGCATACAGGAATTGCGATTAAGAATAAGATAAATGGAAAGGATATATTTTTTGATTTTGGAAATTTTCGTTTTGAAGATGATAAATTTTTCGAAAACTTTGCTTATGGACGGATGTTATACATTGCCTATGCTGATTATACAGAAGCATATTTAGAGACTGTTTATAAGGAAAAACGTGATATTACAGAATATGAATTGAATCTTTCACCAACAAGTAAGTTGAAAATGTATAAAGATCTTACAACAATCATTCTCCCTGAAAATAGAGACTATCTGTACCATCATTATAAGGATAATTGCTCAACCCGGATAAGAGACTATATTGATGATGCCGTTTATGGACAGTTAAAATTAAAAACTAATATTAGTCGGGGATCAAGCTATAGAAAAAGTTTTCTCCTTTATACATCAAATAATAAAATAGCTGGGACCTTCCTCTCTATTCTTCAAGGGCCCAATATTGATCAGAATATTACAATCTGGCAGGAGATGTTTCTTCCCGATATTTTGGAAGAAGGGATAGAGAAGTTTAAATATAAAAATGAGAACGGAGAAATGGTTTCTCTGGTAAAAACAAAAAATATACTTTATAAAGCCGATCAGAGAGAGCAATTACCCGATAGTTATAGGCCTCCATATCCAGCGATGCTAATAAGTACTCTTATCTTATCTATTCTGATACTTTATTTAAATATTCGGAGTAGACAAAATAAAATAAGACTTTTTGCACTAATAAATATAATTTTTGGTTTCTTTTTGGGTTTATTGGGATTGATTCTTGTTTTCCTGGCCACATTAACCAACCACACATACTCTTATAATAACCTGAATATTTTCATGATTAACCCTATTGCTCTTTTATTAATACCGGCTTCTATTCTCTATTGGATAAAAGGTAGTAAATGGAGGGGTAAAATCGATTTATTATGGTATTTACAGTTGGGGCTGACATTAATAATGATCCTTTTAAAAGTATTTACCCAGGTAAAACAGGATAACCTTCTGGAAATTATTCTGTTTTTGCCAATAATACTTTCCTTTACACCCTTGTTTCCTGATCTATTGGAAAGAGTAAAGATTTATGCGGCTGTTATGTAGGCACAAAAGAAGATAAAATAAATATATTTTAAAGAGGTAATTATGAAAATATTAATTGCACCGGATTCTTTTAAAGGTTCAGCGACAAGCCGTAATGCTGCAGAAGCAATTGGAAAGGGTGTACATCTTGTGTTTTCAGATGCAGAACTCATTGAAATTCCGGTTGCTGATGGTGGTGAGGGGACAGTAGAAGCTCTTGCAGAAAGTATGAATGGACAAATAATTATTAAAAGAGTTAAAGATCCTTTGGGGAATATGGTTGATGCTGAGTATGGTATATTGCCTGGCAATGTAGCTATTATAGAAATGGCCTCTGCCTCAGGACTGCCTTTGGTCCCTGAAAATAAGCGTAATCCTCTAATTACTTCCACATTTGGAACAGGGCAACTAATTAAGGATGCTTTAGATCGTGGATGTAAAGAGATAATACTTGGAATTGGTGGAAGTGCAACCAATGATGGAGGCACAGGAATGGCAAGGGCTCTTGGTTACAAATTCCTGGATAAAAATGGATATGAATTAACCGAAGGTGGCGGCTCTCTGATTGATCTTGCAGAAGTAGATGATTCGGAAGCAGATAAAGAAATTTTTAAAACAAAATTTCTTATAGCCTGTGATGTTACCAACCCTCTCACTGGTACTGAAGGAGCAAGCCATATTTATGGAGCCCAGAAAGGGGCATCTGTCAAAGATATAGAACATCTTGATGAATCTCTCGTAAAATTGGCAGCAGTTATTAGTCAGAAATATGCACGTTCAAATGCAAATGTGCCAGGGGCAGGAGCTGCAGGAGGCCTTGGCTATGGTCTTATGGAATTTTGTGGTGGAGAACTGAAATCTGGAATTGAGATTGTACTGGATCTAATAAAATTTGATAGTTATCTGGATGGTGTTGATCTTGTAATAAGTGGAGAAGGCCGTATTGATGGACAGTCTGTTTATGGAAAAGTTCCGGTTGGTATTGCAGGGAGAGCAGAGAAGAAAAATATACCTGTTTTAGTTATTGTAGGTGGTATTGGTCATAATGTAGAATCTGTTTATAATCATGGAATTGACGCTGTAATGAGTTCTGTTAATAAAGCTATGAGCCTGGATGAGGCCATGTCCAGGGCATATGAACTATTGGTTGACAGTTCTTCCCGAGCTATGAGAATGATTAAGATAGGAATGGACTTATAAAATGGAGACATCTAAAATGCCTACACTTTTTTTTATGCGACATGCTGAAAGTACAGCCAATAAAAGCAGAACTCTTGCAAGCCAGACTGATGTTTCTCTTACTCCTGAAGGTATGCAGGATGCATTTGATATTGCAAGAGAATTTTTAAAAGATATTGACCTTGATGGTATTTATGTTTCACCCCAGCTTAGAGCTTGTCAGACAGCAAACCCTTTCGAGAAGATGCTAGGTCTAAAAGCAGAAATTGATAAGACTTTATCAGAGCAGCATTTCGGGAGATTTACTGGAATGTCATACGATGATGTAAAAAAAGATCATGCTTATGAAAAGGATGTGACTAAACGGTGGAATTGGGTACCCGAAGGAGGCGGGGAATCCTATAAAATACTGGCTTCCAGGATAAGGCCTTTTTTTGACAAATTTAATAATTCTACTGATAATTCCAATTATTTAATTGTGACTCATGCTGTTACCCTAAGAATAATAAAAGGTTTGCTTGAGGATACTCTTCCTTTGTATCCGGAAAAAATTGCCAATAATGGAGAAATATGGAAGGTTGGATTTAAGGCGCTGGGACAAAAGCACTTTGTAGAGTCCCTCTTTTATGGGAATAGTGTTTCTATGATTCATAATCCATAGGTATTTAATTATGCAGAATTTAACTAAATATAATTTTAGATTATTTTTACTTACCTCTTTTTTATATATTGTTATTAATAGCTCAAATTTAATATATCCTGTTTATGTAAGTGCGCCACTCTGTCTTATCCCATGGTTGATTTTTGATGTATTTCTACCTGATCATATAGCTTCAGCTAAGTATACTGGAAGTATTCTTGAGTCAATAGCAATTTTATCTGCCATGCTGTTGATTAATACATATCTTTTTTCAGGGTTTTTAATATTGGTATTATATTATAATTTCAGGACTATACAATTTAGAAATGCTGCCTTAATTAATGCCGGTCTAATCCTTATTTTTATTTCTCTTAAAATACTCCTGGGAACTAATCTGATATCGGTTATTGTATTAATTCCTGTAGTATCTTTGAGCTATATCCTGGAAAAGGTGAATAAAGAAACTGAATCTGAAATGAAATCAGAGATTGAAGCACAACAAAATCATATTGATGGGAAAAATAAACTTCTATCTACCCTTGCCCATGAACTTCGTACTCCTCTTGCAGTGATTAGAACATCCACGGAAATTATTCTGGAAGAAAGACCAGGAGAAATCAATACTACACAGAGAAGGTTTTTAACGGCTGTTTTGGATAATGCAATGAGAATGGTTCACTTTGTAGATACAATTCTTGCCAGCATAAAAGTTGAGTATGCCTGGTTTAGGATGAATAAAAAACCTATAGATATCCGGACTGTTATTAAAAAAGTATGTAATGAGCTGCTTCCTTTTATTTCTTCCAGGGAACAGGAGTTAAAATATACTTATCCCAATCTAATAAGCAGAACAATTGCTGATGGAAAATGGATTCAGCAGGTTCTTATCAATTTAATTCATAATGCAAGTAAACATATAGGAATAAACGGCCGGATAATAATTTCAGTGACCGAGAATGAACAATGTATTGTTGTATCAGTATCTGATGATGGCAGTGGGATCATGAATCAGGAAAAACCGAAAATATTTTCAGAATTTTATCAGGGGAGTGAATCAGAGGATGAAAATATGGAGGGTGCTGGGTTGGGTCTGTCTATAGTTAAAGATGTTATTGAAAAACATAATGGAAAGGTTTATGTAGGTTCTGTTGTTGGACTTGGAACCACTCTATCTTTTACACTTCCAAAAGAGGGTGGTGCAGGATGCAGTACAAAATTTTAATTATTGAAGATGAACCTGATATTGCTGGTATGCTTGAATACCTTCTTCGTGATGAAGGCTATAATGTAACAGTTGCATATACTGGGGAACAGGGGCTGGAGTTGGTAAGCAAAGAAGTGTTCCATTTAGTTGTGATGGACCTTTCTCTTCCCGGGATTGATGGACTCACAGTTTGTAATCGAATTAAACAAAGTTCAACTATTCCGATAATAATACTAAGCGCCCGGGATAAGGATAGTGATGTAATATCCGGTTTGGAAATAGGGGCAGAAGATTATATTACAAAACCTTTTAATCATAGAGAATTTATCCTGAGAGCTGGAAAAATATTAAATCGATTGAAATTAATAGAAAAACAAAAAGAAATTAAAATTGATAAATTAAAAATAAATTTAGAAAAAGATGAGCTGTTTATAGATTCTAAAAGAGTTAACCTGACTCCAAATGAATATTCGCTATTGTCCTGCCTTGCTTCAAGAGCAGGGTGGGTTATCACATGGCAGGCTTTATTGAAGGGAGTCTGGGGCCATGAAGACTGGGAAGGGGGCCGGGAAATGGTAAAGGTAAATATTCAGCGTCTGCGAAAGAAAATTGAACCCGATCCCCACCAGCCGGAATATATTCTAAATGAATGGGGAAAGGGATACAGATTTAAAGATATTGAAAAATAATAATAACTGTTAACAGCAAGGGCGCATGGCCATGCGCCCCTACTGTTACCATTCCGTTACTAAATTGTTACTAAATTGTTTCTTGCGATATAGGGTTATTCGGGTTTTAATATAAACTAGAAATATTTTCATACCAAAATGGAGGATTATGAAATGAAAAAAACATTAATTGTTATTCTGTTGGTAATGGCTGTTACTTTTGGCCTATTTGCTGCTGGATCAGGTGAGAATGAAGAAAGAATTACTGCATATACAACTTTGGATGAAGAGCTTGCACGAAATGTTTTTAAAGCCTTTACCGAAGAAACTGGTATTAAGGTAGATTGGGTAAGACTTTCAACTGGAGAAGCAGTCGCTCGAATTGAAGCGGAAAAAGCTAATCCACAGGCAAGCATATGGTTTGGCGGTGTTGGTATTGGTCATATTGAAGCAAAGCAGAAAGGTCTTACAATGCCCTATGATTCTCCTGCTGCTAATATGCCTCCACAGTTTAGAGATCCTGAATTTTTCTGGTCAGGCATTTATACTGGTGCTCTTTGTTTTGAGAGTAATACTCAGAAACTAGAACAGTATGGTTTAAAAGCACCAACTTCATGGGCAGAAATAACAGGTCCCGGTTATGAAGGTCAGGTGCAGATGGCTAATCCTGGTTCTTCAGGAACTGCTTACAATGCTCTTGCAACCTTAGTACAGATTTTTGGTGAAGATGAAGCGTTTGAGTATATGAAGGGATTGGATAATAACATAACCCAGTATACAAGATCAGGTTCTGCTCCTGGTAAAAATGCAAGTATTGGTGAAACAACTATTGCTATTGGTTATTCTCATGATGGTGTAAAACTTGTAGATGCAGGATATCCACTGGAAATTACTTTTCCATCAGAAGGAACTGGTTATGAAGTAGCTTCAATTTCACTTATTAAAGGTGGACCAGAAGATGAACTGGAAGCAGCCAAAAAACTATACGACTGGGGCCTTGGTAAAACAGCTGGTGCACTATATGCAAAAACATTTGTAGTACCATTTGTAGATGTTCCCCTTGCCAAGGGTGCAAAACCTGTATCATCACTCAAAGTAATAGATCAGGATGATGTCTGGGCAGCTGCCAATAAAACCCGTCTTGTTGAGAAATGGAATGAGGTTATTGAAGGCGGAGAAGACAAAACAGAAGCAAAAAAATAATTTTGTCTTAGTGACCCTCCCTTGGATCTTCTATTCAAAGAAGTAGGGGAAAAGGAGGAGGGTACTTTCTATAAAAACTGAGATTAGTATGTATCTGGCAGGAGGTTAGACTAAAATGGCTAACAATAAAATTAAAAGAAGATTAAATAAGGGCAGCTTCCACCAGTTAACAAGCGATCCTGCATTGTTTATTGGAGTAATACTGATTCTTGCTTCTTTAGTACTTTTCATTGTCTACCCTTTGTATGCTGCAGCAAAACTGAGTTTTTCCCAGGATGGATTATTTTCCTTAAGTCAGTATCAGTATATATTTACCCACAGTTATTATAGAAAGTCTATTATGAATTCAGTCATGCTGGGTGCCATTGTTGCAACTCTTGCAACCTTTGTTGGTTTTATTTTTGCATTTGCAATTGCGAAAGGTGGTATTAAGGGTCAGAAATTTTTTCAGCCTATGGCTATTCTTCCTATTATTTCACCCCCTTTTATGTTTGCCCTTTCTGTAATACTTCTTTTTGGAAGAAACGGATTAATAACAGCAAAATTGCTGCATCTGGATACAAGTGGAGTTTATGGTCTAAAAGGACTTGTAATTGTTCAGGTAATAACCATGTATCCTATAGCATATATGACCCTTGTTGGTATTCTACAGGGAATTGATCCTGATCTTGAAACCTGTGCAATGAATTTAGGTGCAAAAAGACTTAAAACATTTTTTACAGTAACATTACCACTTGCCCTGCCTGGAATATTTGCATCCTGGCTGCTTGTTTTTGTAGGTTCTCTAACAGATTTTGGAAATCCTATAATTATTGGTGGAGAGTTTGATGTCCTTTCAGTTCGGGCATATCTGGAATTTACAGGCATGGGTAATCTTCCCAGAGGTGCCGCTCTTGCAATGCTTCTTCTTATTCCAACAGTAGGTGTTTTCTTTATACAAAAATATATTATTAAAAATAAAGCATATGTAACAATAACCGGAAAATCCTCCAGAAGAGGATCTTCCTCTGTGACCGGGGTAGCAAAAAAATGGCTATTTGTATTTGCTCTGGGAGTTTCACTCTTTGTTCTTATGTTCTATGTAACTATTATTTCCGGCAGCTTTATTAAGCTATGGGGGGTTAACTGGGCTCCTACTTTCAAGCATTTTGTATATGCTTTTGATGTTGGTTTAACTACTCTGAAGAACACTCTTTTCCTTGCAATTATTTCAACCCCAATCACAGCAGTCCTTGGTATGGTAATTGCTTTTATTGTAGTTCGAAAATCCTTTGCAGGAAAACAGATTCTTGATTTTTTATCTATGCTCAGCTATGCAATTCCCGGAACTGCAGTGGGAATTGGATACATTCTTGCATTCAATGGAGCTCCTTTCAAACTTTCAGGTACAGCTTTTATTTTAATTGCAGTATATGTTTTTAGAAATGTTCCAATTGGAGTTCAGGGTGGAATAGCCGCTCTTAAGCAGATATCAGGAGATATTGAGGAATCCTCTACGAATCTTGGTGCGTCAACAGCATATACCTTTAGAAAGATAACTCTACCTCTTGTACGTCCTGCATTTTTTGCAGGAGCAACATTTGCTTTTGTTCGTAGTATGACTGCTATAAGTGCAATAATTTTTCTCGTTTCAGCAAGATGGAATCATCTGACTGTATTGATATTGGCCCAGACAGAAATAATGAGGCTGGGTGCTGCATCTGTACTCTCATTTGCTTTAATTGTTGTTGTTATGGCATTTATATTTATTATAATGAAACTTACTGGTTTGAAACAATCCCAGATATTTGGAACTACAAAATAGCCTGGTCGGAAGCAAGCTTCCTGCTCGGCAATGCAACCATAGGAGATAAAGAATGGAACAGAATATTGATAAAGACTATCTGGTTCTTAAAGATATAACAAAGATTTTTAGTGATGATCGTGGAAATGAAGTTACAGCAGTTGATAATATCTCCTTAACAATAAAAAAAGGTAATTTTGTAACACTTTTGGGCCCATCAGGCTGTGGGAAAACTACTACTCTTCGTATGGTTGCAGGGTTTGAAATACAAACTTCAGGTGATATTACTTTAGCTGATAAACTTATAAATAATGTTGCTCCTTTTGATAGAAATATGCCGATGGTTTTTCAAAGTTACGCTCTTTTTCCACATCTTACAATATTTGAAAACATTGCATATGGCTTAAAAATACGTAAACTGTCAAAAGAGGTAATAAAGAATGATGTCGCCATGGTTTCCCAGATGGTGAACCTTGTGGGCCTTGAGAACAGATATCCTGGCGAACTCTCCGGTGGACAGCAGCAGCGTGTTGCATTGGCCAGAGCTTTGGTTTTGAAACCGGAAATTATTCTTTTTGATGAACCTCTTTCCAATCTTGATGCAAAGCTTAGAATACAGACAAGAACTGAAATTAAGAGAGTCCAGCAGATGATGGGTATAACTGCTCTATATGTTACTCATGATCAGTCTGAGGCTTTGAGTATGTCTGATCAGATAATTATTATGAACAGAGGGGAGATTGCGCAGGTGGGCTCTCCCGAAGAAATATACAATCATCCTAATAGTTCTTTTGTTGCTGACTTTATAGGGAATGCTAATTTTATAGATGCAAAGGTATCTGAAATAAATTCAAAATCAATTACTGTAACTGCTCAGGGTAAATCTCTAGTAGTTGAAAAAACAGATGAAGAATTTATAGAAGGGGAAGAAGTTTCTCTTGCAATTAAACCAGAAGCTGTAGATATTAGTCTTGAACCTACAGGCTTTACCGGTAACCTCGATGTAAGTTCATTTCTTGGTAGTATTACAGAATATAAGATTGAATTTGAAAACAGTTTTATAACTGCTGTTCATTCCAATACAACAGGTCACCCTATGAAGAATTTTAAAATGGGGGAACAGGTCCATGTAGATTTTCAAAAGGATTTTTTCCATATTTATAAGAAGTAGGGGCAGGTCGCGACAGTAGTGACAGGTCGCGACAGTAGTGACAGGTCGCGACAGTAGTGACAGGTCGCGACTTGTCACTACTGTATGTATTTAAATTAGAATATTTTCTTCGACAGTCGTAAATACCTGTTTTAAGATTTTATAAACCCCATCATTATCATTTGTATCAGTTACAATATCAGCTTTTATCTTTACATGATCTGGAGCATTTCCCATAGCCACACCGGTGCCTGAAAATTGAAACATCTCAATATCATTTTCATTATCACCAAAAGCTATTATATCCTTTTTTTCTATATCAAGCATATTTGCTACAATTTTTAATGCAGTACCTTTGTTTACACCCTTAGGTACAATTTCAGTAAAACTAAAACCAGATTCAATAATATCAATATCCAGATGAGAAAATTCCTTTTTTAATTCAATATTTGATTTGGTAGATTTAGGGATAAATAAAATTTTAACCGGAGCCATTATTGTATTAAAATCACTAATCCATTTGATTTCATTTTCAGTGTATTTTTCTAAAATATCAGTAATTTCAGAAGGGTATTCTGCATATATGCCCAGGGAAGTAAATATCACAAAATTTATTTTAAGTTTTTTAAGAATCAGAAGACTTTCAGTATATAATTTCATTGATAGATTTATTTCACTGTAAATTTCCATTGAAATAGGATCAATAATTACACCACCATTCAAAGTAATTATTGGAGCACTTAAACCCAAATTTGCTGCAATATCTTTCATCGAGAAAATAGATCTTCCGGATGCCAGAACAATTCTGGAGGATCTGCTTTTTTTTAAAAATATAAGCATTTCGTTTAAATTATCCGGAATAACATTACTGCTATTAAGGGTTGTTCCATCAAGATCGAGTACAATAAGTTTAGGTTTTAAAACATCATTTATATTCATAATATTTTTTTCTCCTTGGATAAAAGGGAAGGATTAGAAGTAGTATACTAAGCGTAATAGATACCATTAGTGCAGGGGTGTAATTCCCAAAAATATCTTTTAATATGGAAAAAAGAAATGGACCAACAGCACTTCCTGCCACTGTCCATCCCATGGCTGCTCCGGAAATTGCCCCTAAATGTTTTTTCCCGAAGATAGTTATCCAGGTAATACTTAGCATAATTCCGAATGCCCCATTTGAGGCCCCCATCCCAATAATTAGAAGGATTACGGGAGAGCCAGAAGACAGATTTATAATTGCCAAAGAAGAGAGTATTGTTCCTGCAAGTTCAAGAATTAATATAAATTTAAGATTGATATAATCTATAAAAGTACTTCCAATAAAACGAATTCCAACAGCAATAATAGAGATAGGAATAAATATAGCAACTGCTGTAGTTCTGTCTATTCCAGCAGTAGAAAAAATTGAAACTATATGAAATGTAAATGCAGTATTAAAGAGTGCAAAGAAGGCTAAAGCCAGGTTGTAGCTCCAAAAATCTCTGGTTCTTAAAGCTTCCTTAAGTGTAATATTCTTTTCATTTTGTTCATAAGCTGATTTCGTAGAATCCAACTCTTCAGTAACTTTTTGTTCAACTATATTATCCCTGTAGAATACCAGAATGATTAGTGTAAATGCTATACCTACTGTTATTGCAAGAACTCGCCAAGCACCCTGCCATGTATATTCATCAATTAAAGTATTCAGTATTTTAGGGGCATATGAGAATCCAAAGGTTGTAAATGAACCCATAAGAGCTGCAATAAAACCTCTCTTTTTGTCAAACCATTTTAAGACCATATTTCTTGATACCATGGCCATAATTCCCTGACCGAAAAATCTAAGTACAAAAAATCCAAATACAAGAAGAATAAAACTAATTAGTGCATCAGAAAAATTAGTAATTGATCCGAAAATATTTAGAAGTTTATCAATCTTTGATAAATAAAGAAGTATCAACCCCAAAGATACTGAAGCTATTAGACCTGTGATTTTTGCGCCAAATTTATCATAAAACTTACCTGCTCTGGCAAGAAGCAAAGCGCTTGCAATGGTCCCTATCATATAGCTTGTAGAGATGCCAGTTCTTGAGATAGAGAGAGCCTGAATAATATAATCTGTAAAAACGGATACTCCCATAGTCTGACCGGGAATACTCATTAAAATGCCGGTAGTGCCCACGATAAGGGCAATCCAGCCATAATTGAAGGGTAATTTTAAGTAATTTTGATTTATCTTTTTATTTTTCATTTGGGAGGTGAATCTAGCATATAGAATTTAAATATTCAATAATAACAAATATAAGTTTTATTTGCTGATTTTTCTCATAGGTAGTATCTTTAGATAAAAGGAGTTCTCTGTGAATAAATTATTAAAAATTGCACTTATTATTCTTATAATCTTTCTGTTGGCAGGATGTCTTCCTGGGGATGGTAAGGCTGGTATGGATAATCCTTCGGGCTTTTTCTCAGGCATATGGCATGGTTGGGTTGCACCTCTTTCCCTTATAGTTGGGATTTTTAAAGATGAAATTCGTGTTTATGAAACTGCTAATACTGGCTGGTGGTATGATTTAGGATTTTATATGGCCATTATAAGTGGTTTTGGGGGAGTCTCTCTTTCCAGAAAAAAAATGAAGAAGAAGCACCAGGATTAGTGGAAAAAAATTATATAGCTGAAGCTGTGATTTTTATTTAGAGTTAGCTATCAGAAAAAATAAAATTTGCCAGATCTGATACCGTTTCAAAATAGTAGTTGCAGGTTTTGGATAAATCTGCTTTAATACCCGGAATTTGATGACTCTGACTCCATCCCACACCAGCAGAATCAACTCCTGCCTTAGCTGCCATTATTATGCCAGGTTTGAGATCATCAATAACCAGAATGTCTTTCTTTTCCAGGGTGTACTGTTTCATAGTTTCCTGCACTGGCCATGTCCCTGGTTTATTTTCTTTCTTTTTTCCATTCCATCCGAAAATTCTATCAGGATGTAAACCAGGGAATTCTGTTTGAGATTTATAATGTTTGTTTATAATATCCTGTTCCGAATGGGAAACAACTACAATTATGCCCCCCAGTTCTTTAAACTTATTAAGCATTTTTAGAATACCAGGAAAAAACGGAGGAACTATCGTAGTAGTAAATTCTCTCCAAACCTTATAACAATGTTTGTTTTCCTCTTTAGATAATTTTAATGTTTCTTCCAGATGAATGGTTAATCCAGGGTGAAAATTTATTTGAAACCATTCAGAAAGACTGGATGCCTGGTGTGATCTTCCAAGTTGCCTCATTTGTTCAATATGAGCCGGATGGTGAATAGAGGGAGTGCTGTCTACTGCAGTATCATCATGGTCAATCATAAGGCAACGGTATTTCATCTGCTTATGGTATCATTAAAGTGTTCCGAAGATAAAGTCTTTAACAAAATCCGGAAAGGAAATTACAATAAAACTACTATTGCATGCGTTAGAATCAGCACATATAATCAAAGCTATGAACAAGAAAGTAAGCATTGTGACTGTAGCACCGGTAAGAACCCATAAAGATCTCAAACAATTTATCTACCTTCCATCAAAAATTTACAGCGGTGATCTAGTATGGGTACCGCCATTATGGTCCTCTGAATATAAGGAGTATCGGGACAACAGGAATGCTGTCCTTGCTCATTCAGATTATCAGTTGTTTCTTGCATACAGAGATGGGAGGGCTGTGGGAAGAATATTGGTCTTGATATCCCGCATTCTTTTATCCTTTGTTTTATTTGTCTTATTATTTAATTCGGCATTATTTCAACTTTTACGCTATTTTTTTCCGGGAATCTACACCATTGAAATAGATGAAGTTAAAGATCTTGTTAAAAAGCTTTTTGCAATAGTTGATCCTGATGCCATCTGGTTTGTTGAAGATGAGGGGATTCCTGTTGGCTGCGCCCTTGGATTTCCGGATATAAACATCCTTATCAAGAAAATAAAGGGTAAAATGTTTCCATTTGGATTTATCAGATTTATTACAGGACTTAAAAAAATAAGGGATTATCGACTCTGGGCTTTGGCAGTTCTGGAAAAGTATCATGGAATGGGACTCGATGTGCTTCTGTATACAAAGCTCTATGAAGCTCTTTTGCCAAAGGGAATAAGGATGGAAGCGAATTATATCCTCGAGGATAATCTCCATATAAAAAATGCCCTCGAAAAACTTGGGATGGTTGAGATCAAGCGCTATAGGGTTTATGAGAAAGAGATTAGTTATTAAGAGGTCAGCTTGGTATTAAAATTCAGTATTAACTATTTTATATATTTTGCCACCATAGCTACTGTGGTTCCTTATTTACAGCAAATACTCAAGATGCAGGGTTTTAGAGCTTATGAGATTGGTCTGCTTCTTGGTATCTATGAAATAACCGGCGTTTTTGGACCTCTTCTTGTGGGGTGGTTTGCAGATAAAATTGGAAAATATAGGATCATTTTGTTGATACTTGCCGTTGGTTCATCTATTTCATTTCTTTTTTTTATATTTGATATTGGTTTTATTACTGCGGCACTTGTCTTGATCTTGTTTGGAATGATGTATCGACCCATAGCATCACTTACAGATGCTCTTGCCTCCAGAACCCTCCCCTTTGCCATAAGGCAGTATGGATATGCACGAATATGGGGAAGTATTGGTTTTGTAGGGATATCTTTTTTTTATCAGATATGGGGTTTTCTTGATACTTCAAGTCCGGAACGGGTTATTTTTATTTTTCTGATTCTTATGGGGCTACTTTTTTTTAGCAATCTTACTCTTCCTGTAATATCCGGAGCTTCTACTCCGAATAGTGGTAATTTATACCCTAATTCCAAAACAAATGAAAAACAAAATCTGCTTAAAATTATTAAATCTATGCCGATGCCGTTTTGGATTGGAATTTCTGCAGCCTTTATAATAAAAATGAGTATGTCCGGGTATTACTCATTTTTTTCAATATATCTGAATGAAATATACAAAATAAACAGTATTAGTGGGATTTGGGGGCTAGGTGCTTTGGCTGAAATTCCAGTTGTACTATGGGGAAGCCGATTCGTTGTTCGTTATGGTGTTGGTAAAATGCTTGGACTCGCAGCAATAGGGACTGTTATAAGATTCTTGATATATGCTATTGCTCCTCCCCTCCCATTTATGTTGATAGCTCAACTTTTTCATGCGCTTTCTTTCGGCTTGCTGCATATTACAATAATTGTTCTGATAAATAACATGATTCCAGAGAAATCAAGAGCCTTGTCTATGGCAATATTTGGAGGTCTTAGTTATGGTCTTGCCGGTTTTATAGGAAGCAGTTTAAGTGGTCTTATTCTTGAAACCTCTGGTTTTTCTGTTATGTATTTGTTTTGTGCACTCATTTCTTTTGGTGCTGTACTTCTTGTTGTTTTCTTTAGGAAGGTTTTTAATTGACCATGTAATGATTAAATTTTTATAATAGGAGGTCCTATGAGTTTATTAATAAAAAATGCCACAATCCTTACAATGGAATCAGATGAACCAGAGTTCCTGGTTGCTAATTTGGGTATACAAGGTAATAGGATTGTATTTATTGGGGATGTTCCTGATAATTTTAAGGCGGTTACAGAAATTGATGGTACCGATAAGGTCATTCTTCCAGGTTTAATTAATTCCCATTCACATATTGCGATGTCCCTTTTAAGACATTATGCTGATGATCTACCTTTTTGGACATGGTTAAATGATAGGATTATGCCTCTTGAGCACAAGCTTACAGGTGCTGATATCTATGCAGGTTCAATGTTAAGTATTGCAGAGATGATTCGTTCAGGAATTACAACTTTTGCGGATATGTATTTTTTTGTTGATGAAATTGCACAGGCTGTTAAGGAAACTGGAATTAGGGCAAATCTATCCAGAGGACTTGTTTTTAACATCCCTGAAGATATTGAAAAACTTGATGAGTCTGTCGAATTGTTTTATAAATGGAACAATGCAGCTGATGGGCGTATAAAAATCGATATAGGCCCACATGCTCCCTATACCTGTGGTCCGGATTATTTAAAAAAGATATCAAAAATTGCCAAAGATCTTGATATTGGAGTTCATATTCATATTTCTGAGAGCAGGAGAGAGGTTGAGGAAATTTATAGTCTTTATAAAAAATCTCCAGTAGAGTACGTAAGGGACTGCGGTATTTTTGAAAACAGAACCTATGCTGCTCACTGCGTAAAAGTAACAGATGATGATATAAAAATACTTGCAAATAATAATGTTTCAGTCATGAATAATCCGGGGAGTAATTTAAAGTTTGGCAATGGGTTTGCTCCTGTCAGCAAAATGCTGGATGCTGGTATAAATATCTCTCTTGGAACTGATGGGCCTGCAAGTAATAACAATTTAAATATGTTTGAAGAGATAAATTTAACAGCTTTGGTAAATAAAGCAGCTGATCATAGTCCTACATCAGTACCGGCATATACAGCTTTAAAAATGGCTACCATTAATGGGGCAAAAGCTTTGGGAATAGATAATGAGGTAGGGACAGTAACTGTTGGGAAAAAAGCGGATCTTATAATTATAGATATGAATAAACCTCATTTTTATCCTAAATTGAATATAGTCTCTTCCTTAATCTATTCAGCGCAGGCTTCTGATGTTTGTTCTGTTATTTGTGATGGACGATTATTGATGAGAGATAGACAGCTGCTGACTCTTGATGAAGTTAAAGTGTGTGAAAATGCTGATGTTGCTGCAAAAAAAATGATTAATAGTAAATAGCCAATTAAAGTTTTCTAAATATGTATCTGAATATTATTACCCGTAATTCCTGTATAAGCCCCCATCTTTACAGAAGGTGAATCCTTATGGCATAGGAGCCATTTATTATTCTTAAACAGCAAGAAGTCTTTCTTCTTTTCAATTGCTTTTAATGGTAAATTTGTACCTTCTGGTAGTACGATAATAGAACAGAAAGGTTCTAATGATGCACGGCAGGGAGCCAGATGAAGTGTTCCGCCATATAATTCAATAACAGTCCCCTGGGGGATGTAAAAACATTGTGCCATTGAAGAATCCCAGTTGTTATCTTTGATATCTCTCACATCTCCCAGAATCAGGACTATATCGGTTACAGCAATTATTACTTCGCTGCTTTTATGATACTCCATTCCATTCATTTTATCGTTATTACCAAAACATATTCCTATCTGCAGTTTGGTTTCCCCAAAAACAGAATATATTAGTAATTCAGAAGAATTACATTTATGAAGATCATCAATATCTCTTATATACGTAGGTCCGGACAGGTCTATGGCATCCATAGTTATGGAAAACATATCGCTGAAATCACAATTTTTAAGTACTGCTCCATATTGTTCGAAATTAGAATTCTCAATAGGTAAGATTTCGATAGATGGGTTCATTTTATTTAGTTCTTTCAGCATTTAGAAATCTCCCTAAATTATATCTATTCTTTCTTCTTTAAGAAGGTCATTTATCATTACAGGCATTCCTGTTTTCAGTGAGCTCTGTGCAGCATAACCCACAACAACAGACCAGAACCCATCACTTACTGTAGCAGTATCAGTTTTTAGTCCTTTAATATTGTCTATCCAATAGGAGTGCTCAATAAAAGTTGCACCACTATGGCCTGTAGTTTCAATGTGTTTGGGGTACTTGGGACTACTTATTCTTGAGGGTTTCATCTCCCCTTTATGAATTTCAAGTCCTGTTTGCAAACCTTCTTCACTGAGAAAATCATCCTTTTCCCATGCTTTAATTCTTCCAGCATCACCGCAAATTATAATTTCCTCATAAAATAACGGCGCAAACATACAAAGATTGAAATTAGCCCGGAATCCATTCTCATATTCAACAATAACAAAAGCATTATCAATTATATCTGATTTATTCCCTTCATATTCGAAATCTTTAAAGTTCGCTGCCTGGTTTCCAGATGAGTATACTTTTTTAGGTCTTGATCCTGCAAAATAATTGAAAAGATCAAAATAATGGCAGCATTTTTCAACTAAAGTACCACCGGAATATTTTGAAAATTTATTCCATTGTTCCACTTTATCTAAAAATGGTATTCTGTGTTCCTGTATAGAGATTGTTTTTAGTTTTCCAATGCTTTGTCTTTTTAAAGATTCATATATTGATTCAACATAAATTGCTTTATACCGATATTGTAGCCCAACCTGAAAGATACCTTTATATTCTTTTGCAATCTGTAAAATCTCCCAGGCATCTTTTATGGTTGTCGCCATAGGTTTTTCAAGTAATATGTGTTTTCCTGATTTCATAGCTATTTTTAAAACTTCCAGGTGGGAGTAATTAGGTGTTGAAATAATAAGCCCATCAACATCTGGATCAGTGCAGGCTTCTTCCAGGGTTTTATAAATTTTAAGTGTTTGATTTGGTGAGACCGATTTTAGAGCTTCAATGGCAGAATCTATACTACCGGGATTTGAGTCATATAGTCCATTTATTGAAGCTCTTCCTTCCAGCTCAGTTACCCTTATATGTTCACACCCCATGATTCCTGCACCAATTACATTGAATTTGAATTCTGGTTCTTCTGCTTTTGTTACGTAAGTATCTTTTTCAGATAAATATGAAAATCTGGAGTCTCCTATTAATTTTCTATTAATCATGTGTTACCTCTTTTTTTATCCCTTAACTGCCCCTGCAGTAAGACCGGATATAATCCTGTTTTGGAAAATAAAGTAAACAACTATACTGGGAATAATTGTTATTACAATAGCTGCATACATAGCTGTATAATCTGTCACAAACTGGCTTGTGAAAAACCTTATTCCCAGTTGAAGTGTTCTTGATGACTCTGATGAAGTTAATAGTAATGCCATAATAAATTCATTCCAGGAATAGATAAAGCAGAATGTTCCTGCCGTCGCCAGACCAGTCTGGGAAAGGGGTAGAATTACTTTCGTAAATCTCTGAATAAAACTAGCGCCATCAATTGTAGCCGCTTCTTCCAGTTCAATGGGTATTGATTCCATAAATGATGTTAACAGGAACACTGAGATTGGGATATTTATTGTACAGTACACAAGTATTAAAGCTAAGAGAGAATCGTATAGTTTTAGTTTCTGGATAATTGAAAAATAGGGAACCATAAATGAGATTATTGGAATAAGAATTCCTGCAACAATTACAGTGAATACAATAGCTTTCCCTTTGAAGTTCTCTCTGGAAATAACAAATGATGTCATAGAGGCTACTATCAGGTTTAGTAATACAGCAAAGGTCGCTACAATAATGGAATGGAAAAATAATGATGTAAGTTTTGCTTTTAACATAGCATTGTAATAGTTAATAAACATCCATTTCTCAGGAAGACCAAAGGAATTCTGCTGCAATTCCAGATTACTGGATTTGAAGGAAGCAAGAAGCAGCCAGATTAAGGGATATAAGGCTACAAAAATAAAGAATATAAGAATGATCCATTTTAATATATTAAGTATTGTCTTCATTTTTTTTCTCCTACTGAACTGAATCAGCACCGGCATCAGTACTATTTAAAAGTTTTCGTATTAGTACTATAACCAGAGTTCCAAGGAATATCAGGATAGTTCCTGTTGCATTAGCCTCGCCTAAACGGAAAGCATCCATTTTATGATATAGTATCAATCCCATAACAGATGTAGAATGTGCCGGACCACCATTTGTCATTAAAAAAGTGGCTTCAAAATGACGCATTCCGTAAGCCATTGCCAGTGTTATGGTTGTAACAAGTATACCTCTTATCATTGGTATGGTTATATGCCATTCCTGTTTGAAAGTACTTGCGCCATCAATTTGAGCAGCTTCATAAAATGACTTTGGAATTGTCGTAGTTGCGGCCAGGATAATAATCATAAAATAGCCTATGTACAATACCTGTTGAGCTAGAATTGATGGTAAAGCTGTTCCTATCTCTCCCAGCCAGTTATGTCCTTCATTCCCGAAAAGTGTCAGGAATGCATTTAGAAATCCATACATGGGGTTATAAATGGCCTTCCACATCATGGCTATTGCCACAGCAGAAATAATATTGGGGAGGAAAAAAATTGTTCTTAAGGTTTTCCAGCCAAATGGTTGTCTTGCAAGTATTAGTGCAACCAGTGTAGCAAGGGGAATCTGGATAAAGCCTCCTGCTAGTGCCCATATAATATTATTCTTTTTCATGAATTTTTGATCCCTTCCATAATTAAAAAATAGGCCATCTTTCTTAAGATGGCCTATTATAGTACGAAAATGCTACTGATTGTTTACTTTTTTAAGCATTTCCACAAATTCTGCGGGAGTAGCTTCACCTAGTGCCATCTTTCCAAGTGCCTGTCCAAATTCACTTACAACATCTGCAGGTACAACACCTGCCAGGTGAGGAATAGTAAATGCAGCATTATTTGATGCTTCAATAAATTTTTTCTGTAGAGGATCATCTATAGTTGATGCATCATATTTAACTGCAAACAAGGATCCAGCCTGTTTGGATATTTCAGCAACATTTTCTGCTTTTGTCATCCATTTGATAAATTTGACAGCTGCTGCTGCTTTAGCAGGATCATCAGAGTTTGCTGCTGCTGCAAAGTTTGTCTGAAGAAATCCAATCTGTGCACCGGAATTATTTCCTGCTGCAGGAGCGGGTCCTACTTCAGTTGCTGCATACACTTCAGGAGCATCACCTCTTACTCTTCCTATATACCAGGGCCCATTAATAAACATAGCAGATTCTTCTGCCAGATAGTGGCCACCGGAAACACCTGCATCTCCACCAACAGCGTCTCTTGAAGTATTACCATCAGAATACATAGCCAGAAGTACTTCTGCTGCTTTTACATAAGCATCACCTTCAAAAAGGTTATTGTAAACATCTTTTCCACCGGCAGAAGCGAGGAAGTGAGAATACCACAACATTGATGTCCAGGCATTGGATCCGCCTGTCATCTGTGAAGTAGGAATAATACCGGCAGCTTTCAATTTTGCGGCTGTATCCATAAACTCTTTATAAGTTTTTGGATATGCTGAAACTCCTGCTTTTTTCAGCAGATCCATATTGTACCATACTGGTGTAATGGCTACTTCGTAAGGAAGAGATTTTACCATTCCATCTACAGTTGCCTGTGCTACTGTACCCTCATTAAAATCTTTTCCCCAATCCATTCCAAGCTCTGTTGAGAAATCCATTAATAAATCTGATTCATAATATGCTTTAGTAGTGGGATTTAATTTCATTGTAAAAATATCCGGTACAATACCAGCAGCAATAGAGGTTCTTATTTTTTGTTCGTACCCATCGTAGTCTGGCTGTGCTTCAATTACAACATTGATAGATCCTGCATTATCAGCATTAAACTGTTCAACCAAGGATGCTACTGCATTCGCTTTTGAATCTTCTCCAACCCATATACATGGCCATTTAAGAACTACTTCTTTATCACTGTCCTGTTGCCCTCCTGCAAAAGTTGCACCAGCTGTAACAATGGTCAAAACAAGAATTAGAAAAATAAGTTTCTTCATATCGATCTCCTTTTAGTTACTTATGTTAAGTAATTAAAGCATGGGTTCCTAAAATATGTCAACAAAAATATATTAATATATTAATTTATTTTCTTAGTTTGTGAAATAATGGTTAAAAACCATGTCAGCTGCACCCTGTCCTGCATTTATAGGATTGTACTGGCTGTGTTTAATTATTAACTCGTCCACATTATCGTATTTGCAGGGATCATTGCTCATTATTTCCTGTGCATAAGTACATAGTTTTTCTGCATAAAGAGGTGAACGTGATATTATAAGAAAAGTATCAGGAGATAAACTTCTTCTCAGTATCTTTAAACCCTTGCATAATAATTCAGCTTTTTCTTTCAGGAATAGTTCTATTTCTCCACCACCTGTTTGTATTAATTCCTCAATATCCATAAATGATGAAAGCTTTTTTATGGTGCTGATGTCTTTTAAAACTGCCTCTTCTGACAGATATGCCTGCAGGCAACCATTCTCACCACATTCACATTGCCTTCCATTATAGTCTATAGAAATATGTCCTACTTCCATTGTTGTAATGTTATTTGTTGTTAAGACTTTTCCTTCGTTTACAAAAGCACCGCCCACACCACTTCTAATAAGCAGAGTTATCAGGGAATTAGAATCTGAAACTATGCCGTATAGGTATTCATTCATAGCAATGACAGAACAGTTATTATTAATAAATATGGGAATCTGGAAATATACATGGAATCGATCTTTTAGACTGAAATGGGAGAGCCCTTCTATTCTATCGTAAAAGAGTACTGTTCCAGTAGAAATATCAACTTTTCCCGGGGCACCAATGCCAATTCCCAGTATTTTCATCCTGTTTATTTCTGATTTAACAATAGCATTGTCAATCAGAGTACATAGAAGCATGAAAATTGACTCTCCTGTATGATTTTCGTTAATAACTATAAAATCACTAAAGACAGGTTGTCTGTTAAAATCGACTATAACAACAGAGGCAGAAGTAGAACAGAAATCGACTCCTATGGCATAGGCTGCTTTGGAATTAATTTTATAGTATACAGGTTTCCTTCCTTTTTTTTCATTTGTAATGCTGCTCTTCTTGTTTACTTTGATTAATTTTTCATTTTCCAGGTTCCCAAAAATTCTTAGAACAGTTGGCGGCTTTAGTCCTGTTATGTTTGCAGCCTCTGATTGAGAGAGATTTTGATGTTTATGAATAAGACCTAATATTAACTTTTCATTTCGTTTTCGTATGTCATCCCCTCTAAGAGGTGATTTATTTTCAGCCATTTCTTTCTTCCTAAAAGTAATTTTATAAGAGTTTACCCGATGTATCATAATTATTGCAACAAACAAAATCATTTTTTATCTTTACATTACTCCTGTTGAGTGATATTTTAGTATAATTATTTACTGTAAGTAACTAATAGAACAGGAGAGTATATGTCAAATATAGATTTAAAAGAATTAAAGGAAAAGGCAAAAGAGATTAGAATAAAAACAATTGATTCAATAGGTTTTCTGGGTGTTGGTCATATTGGGGGTGCAATGTCTATCATTGAATTGCTGACAATTTTGTATTATA
Source organism: Spirochaetia bacterium (assembly GCA_027859095.1). Lineage (GTDB taxonomy): Bacteria > Spirochaetota > Spirochaetia > B11-G9 > B11-G9 > JAJRQE01. Next base: position 41,712 of record JAQIBN010000240.1, read on the forward strand.
AAAAAATGAAAATAGATCCCATAAATCCTAAAATGGCTGACAGAGATAAGCTGGTTTTATCCAAAGGTCATGCCGGCCCGGCACTGTACTGTACTTTAGCAGATAAAGGATTTTTTCCTGTAAAATGGTTGCATACCCTAAATCAGGGTGGCACAAAATTGCCCAGTCACTGTGATATGAACATGACTCCGGGAATTGATATGACTACTGGTTCCCTAGGCCAGGGTTTATCTTCTGCAATTGGTTTGGCACTGTCAATGAGACTGGACAATATTGACAGAAATGTTTTTGCAATTATTGGTGATGGTGAGTCTCAGGAAGGTCAGAATTGGGAAGCAGCTATGGCAGCCAGTCAGTTTAAACTTAATAATCTAATTGCTTTCACTGATTATAACAAAATGCAGATTGACGGTTATACAAAAGATATTATGCCTATAGATGATCTGGAAGCCAAATGGAAAGCTTTTGGTTGGAATACATACAGAATTAATGGTCATGATTTTTCAGCCCTGGATAATACCATTGATAGTGCCAGGCAATCATTTGATAAACCAATTATGATTATTCTTGATACGATCAAAGGGAAGGGATGTTCTTTTGCAGAAGGAAAGCTGAACAATCACAACATGCCATTTACTTACGAAGAGGCAAAAGAAGCCATCAAAATCCTGGAGGAAACTAATGTCTGAAAAAGATATGAGAGACGTATATACAGAGACTTTAATAGAGATGGCAGAGACTAATGAAAATATCTGTGTTATGGAAGCTGATTTAATGACAGCAACCGGAACTAAACCTTTTAAAGAAAAATTTCCCATGCGAACTTTTAATGTGGGAGTAGCTGAAGCCAATCTGGTTGGAATAGCCTCAGGTCTTTCTGCAGGAGGTAAAATACCTTTTGCAGCAACTTTTGGTTGTTTTGCTGCAAGAAGAACTTTTGATCAGTTTTTTATCTCAGCTAATTATGCCCAACAAAATGTAAAGTTGGTAGGAACGGATCCCGGTGTATCTGCTGCTTTTAATGGTGGAACCCATATGCCTTTTGAAGATACGGGGCTTATGAGATGTATACCAAATCTTGTAATTTTTGAACCCAGTGATACTGTTTCATTAAAAAAACTAATAAAACAGGCTGCTGATCATAAAGGCAGTACTTATATGCGACTTCAGAGGAAAGGAAAAAACTCTCTCTATAAGGAAAGTGATAAAATTGTACTTGGAAAGGGAAATGTCTTAAAGGAAGGCAGTGATGTGACAATTATCGCCAGTGGTTATGTAATGGTTCCCGAAGCTCTGGAAGCAGCTGAATTGCTAGGAAAAGAGGGAATTAAAGCAGCCGTAATTGATATGCACACAATTAAACCTCTGGATAAGAAACTTATTTTGGAATACGCAAAAAAAACTGGAGCTTTAGTTGTCTGTGAAAACCACCAGAAGGCTTGTGGTTTATTTGCAGCTGTATCAGAAATGCTGGCAGAAGAATTACCAACTCCAGTTCAGGCTGTAGCAGTTGAAGATAAATTCGGTCAGGTAGGGACTCTTGAATATCTGCAGGAAGTATACGGTCTAACAGCCTCAAATATAGTAGAAAAAACAAAAAAAGTTTTAGAAAGAAAACAGATTAGAGTAGGAGTACAAAATGGATAAAATTACACTGGCAATAGCATCGGATCTTTCAGGATTTCCTCTAAGAGAAGCAATTGTTAATCATTTGAGGGAAAATTATGCTGATTCAATTAAGCTTATTGACTTTGGAATTGAATCGGAAAAACATCCCAAACCATATTTTGAACAGGCTCCGAAAGTTGCCAGAGCTATTCAGAACGGAGATGCTGATAAAGGGATAATTATTTGTGGTACAGGTCAGGGTATGGCCATAGTCGCTAATAAATTTAAAGGCATTTATGCTGCTGTTGTAGATAGTGTTTTTGCAGCAGAAAGATCTAAAATTATCAACAATGCCAATGTTATAACCATGGGAGGCTGGATTACAGCCCCCTTTCTGGGCACACAGATTGTAGATGGCTGGCTGGCTATGGCTTTTACACAGAAAATGGAATTTAAAAAGGATTTCCTTACCAATGCCTTTAATGAGGTTCAAAAATTAGAGGATGAGATTTATGGCTGAAACTGGAAGAATAAAATTATATAATTGGAATGAATAATGAAACTATTTGAATATCAGGCAAAAGAAGTCTTTAAGAACATTGGAATATCCATACCGGAAGGGGTGGTTATTACATCCATTTCAGAGCTGAAAAGAGCAGCTGGCAAAACAGGGTTTCCTCTTGTTTTAAAATCGCAAATACTGATGGGAGGCCGTGGAAAAGCGGGACTCATCCGTTTTGTGAAAGATCAGGTTGAAGCTGACAAAAACTGCTTAGAATTATTTGAATCTGATTACAATGTTAACACTATTTTAGTTGAAGAAGCCGTCGGTATCAAAAATGAAATTTATCTTTCAATCACTGTTGATCCTGTTACAGCTTCACATATGATTATCGCCTGCTCCGATGGTGGTGTTGAGATTGAAACCCTGGCTGTTGAAGCTCCTGAAAAAATTATAAGAGAGTTTGTTGATCCCAATCTCGGATTGATGCCCTTTCAGATCAAAGATATTGCTTTCCGTTTGGGATTGGAAGGGGAAGTTCTGAAGAAAATCTCTTCAGTTATAGGAAAACTCTACCAGGCCTTTCTAAAAAATGATGCAGAGCTAATTGAAATCAATCCTCTGTTTATAACAGGAAATGATGATGTCATTGCTGGAGATGGAAAATTATCCATAGATGACAATGCAGAGTTTCGTCAGAAAACCTATGAAATTACCAGGGAGTATTTTGATTCCGATGCCGAATATGAATCAGCATTGGAAGGAATTCCCTATTTGCAGTTTGATGGAGATATCAGCCTTATGTGTGCTGGTGCAGGACTGACAACAACAGTGTATGACTTGATCAATTATGAGGGTGGTACTGTGGCCAATTATCTGGAGTTTGGTGGTCCAAATTACAAAAAAGCTCTAAGAGCCATGGAATTATGTTTAAAAAATGATTCCAAAGTAATTCTTATAGTAACTTTCGGAACCATAGCCAGAGCTGATGTCATGGCAGAAGGAATTGTTGATGCCATAAATCGATTAAAGCCGGATCGTCCAATTATTACCTGTATAAGAGGAACCAATGAAGAGGCGGCCAGTAAAATTCTTACTAAAGCCGGTCTTGTCCCTTTGTACGATACAGAAGAAGCAGTCAGAAAAGCAGTCTCTGTTGCAGCAGGGGATGAGTTATGAGCATATTTATTGATGAAAAAACAAGAGTCCTTGTCCAGGGAATAACCGGAAAAGAAGGGAAATACTGGACTGAACACATGATTGGATGTGGAACTACTGTTGTAGCCGGAGTAACTCCTGGTAAAGAGGGTCAGCAGATTGAAGGACGGACAGTATATCATTCAGTACGAAGGGCATTGTCGAAGGTAGAGGTAGAAGCTTCAATGTTGTTTGTTCCACCCATGTTCACAAAAGATGCCGTATTCGAAGCACTTGATTCGGGAATAAAAAAAATTGTTACTGTTGCTGATGGAATCCCTCTGCATGATGCTATTCAGATAAGGAGGGCTGCACTCTCTGTGGGCGCCCTGGTTATTGGTGGAAATACTTCCGGGGTTATTTCACCTGGTAAAGCAATGATGGGATTTTTCCCTTATTGGATTGAAAGGGTGTACAAACCGGGAAGAATAGGTGTAATGACCAGAATCGGTTCTTTGACAAATGAAGTAACAGCTATGATTGTAAAAGCCGGGTTTGGTGTTTCCTCCCTGATTGGTATAGGAGGAGATCCTGTTCCTGGTACCCGATTTGCCGAAATGCTTCCCTTTTATGAAGCTGATGATAAAACAGATGCTGTTGTTATAATTGGAGAATTGGGTGGTTCTATGGAAGAGGAATGTGCAGAGATGAAACGGGATGGCTTATATACAAAACCTCTAGTAGCGTTTCTTGGTGGACGGACTGCCCCGGTCGGAAAAAGAATGGGCCATGCCGGAGCTATTGTTTCCGGTGGAAAAGGTACTGTAAAAGATAAAATTGAAGCTATTGAAAGTGTGGGTGGGAAAGTAGCTGAGAGGCCGCGTTTTATTGGGGATCTGTTAAAAGAGGTTCTGGGATTATGACTATGGTGAATAAGAAAAAAGCAATATACCTGTCTCTGGCATTTATAGTGATGATTATTATGATGCAAATGCCATTTCCTGAATCGATCAGAAATGCCGGAAAAGGAGTTCTGACATATGAAGGGCAGATTGCTATGGGGATTCTTCTCTTCAGCCTGATACTCTGGATGACAGAAGCTCTGCCTTTTCATGTTACAGGAATGTTAAGTGTTGTTCTTCTGGCTATATTCAATGTTGATACTTTTAAAAACATTGTATCTGTGGGATTTGGAAATCATATAATTGTCTTTTTTATCGGTGTATTAGTCTTATCAGCTTTTATTACAAAATCAGGATTGGGGAAAAGAATTAGTGTATTCCTTTTATCCCGAACTGGAAATAATACCAGTCTGGTTATTCTGGGATTTATGGTTGTCGGTGCAACATTATCCATGTGGATCACCAATATGGCAGTAGCGGCTATGTTGCTACCTCTGGGCGTTTCCATTCTTGAAGAAGAAGGAAGTGTCCGTTTAAAAAGTAATTTTGGAAAAGCGCTCATGATAGCCTGTGTTTGGGGACCTCTTATTGGAGGAGTCGGAACACCCGCGGGAGCGGGACCAAACCCTATTGCAATAGGATTTTTAAAAGAAATGGCCGGTGTGGATCTCAGTTTTACCCAGTGGATGATGTTTGGCATCCCGGCTGTAATCCTACTCCTTCTCCCTGGTTGGGGATTGTTGTTACTGATATTCAAACCAGAAATGAAACATCTGAAGAAGACTAAAGAAGAGCTTCGCCATGAATATGACAATTACCCTCCCATGAGTCGTGAAGAAAAGCTGACTCTGGTTATTTTTCTTCTCACAGTTTTTCTGTGGCTTAGTTCAGGGTGGTTAGGGAAATTATTGGAAATTTCAATCCCTGTTTCTATGCCTGTTCTCTTTACAGCTACCCTATTTTTCTTTCCCGGAGTTACGGGATTGAAGTGGAAAGAGATAGAAGAGGATATCTCCTGGAGTGGTATTATTCTGGTTGTAACAGGTATTTCCATCGGGATGATGCTCTATCAGACAGGTGCTGCCGGATGGCTTTCCTTTGTACTTCTCGGGGGCATTGGAAATTTCTCTCCCCTGATGAGAGTTGGTGCAATCGTTTTGATTGTAATGATTCTTAAAATAGCTCTATCCAGCAACTCTGTGACTGCAACAATAGTCATTCCCATAATGATTGCTCTGGCTGATAATCTGGGACTTGATGCCCTGTCTATAGCACTGCCGGCGTCAATCACTGCCTCTTTGGCTTTTATCCTGGTTACATCCAGTCCGACAAATGTTATTCCTTACGCGGCGGGGTTCTTTTCTATTCGGGATTTTGCCAGGTCGGGAATTGTAATGACACTGGTGACGACTATCATTGTTACGGGTGTTATTTTTATAGTGGGAAGTTTAACTGGTTTATACTGAAAATACAATACATAAAGGATTTTAAAATGGAACAGGTTTTAGACGGAGCAAAATATAATACTGGAGAAAGCAAATGTACTATAAAAGAGCTTTTCAATCAGAATAACAGTAATCTCAATTGGCTAAGTGCATCGGATATGAAAATAAAAAACAGCCATTCTGCTGAGATAACATCAAAAAACGAAGAAACACTGATTGTGAATCTGCGTGGTGATATCACTGTAAAAGTTGACGGAAAGGACTATACAGTCAAACATTATGATATGCTCTATATTCCAATTGATACTCCTTTTTCTGTGTCTCACAATGGAGAAGAAGAAGCCTGGTTATATCTCTACAGAGCAATAGGTGATATAAAATATGAAACTTACCAGGCAGATTATGAAGCCTGCCGGAAAGATGAAGATCGGATTCGATACTTAAACAGAAAAGTTGTCTACAAGATGTTTGATGTTTCGGAAAAAGCCAATAAATTTATGGTTGGATACACCTTCTATGAAGACAGAACCCGTGCATGGCCCCCGCATAATCATACAGACCAGGAAGAAGTATATAGTTTTATTGAAGGTCATGGTGCAATGGAAGTTTATAAAGATGAAGAATTTAAAACTTTTGTTACATCAGTAGAAACAGAAGATCATATAACCATTCCATTGATGAACTATCATCCTGTGTTCAGTCACGAAGAACCCTTGTGTTTTATATGGTGTATCGCAGGAGAGCGATATTGGGTAGGTGATAAAAATAAAGATTTTATGACTGCAAAGGTTGATAAGCTGACAACCTGATGCAATTGCAGGAAAACAAATGGAAATTGAATAAATTAAAATATAAAATTTAAAGAACTATATTAAATAATATTAATTTAAAAAAAACTAAAACTGAGATTTAAATTATTAAACAATAATTAACTAAAGTAATAAGAAATCAATTATTAATAATGATTGGAATAGTACAAAACTACCCTGATAATATTCAGAAAATTCAATATATTCCTTCCTATTTACTATAATAAGGTAGCTCTTGTGCTTCCTCAGGCTTCTGATCTTGGTTGGGATGGAAATGTTCTTGGTTTAGATTCATGGGGTTCTGCAGAACTTGTAACTTTAGCTGGTGATTCTGTAAAAGGTCACTTTTTTATTACCCATTATGCAGTAGCAGGTGCTAAAGGCGCAACAAAAGAATTTATTGACAGATACAATGCGGCTTATGGTTATGTTTCATCTCTTCTTTCTGTAATACTATTTACGGTGGATAAAGAAACGGGTCTGTCCCTTTTACCTGCTTCCATGTCTTTATATTTATTTCCTGTAATAATAATTATTGGTGGAATTGCAGCTGGGATTGTAGGTCTTTTAGTCGCTATACCATCATTTAAAACCAGGGATGATTACCTTGCTATTATTACAATTGCAGTAAATTTTATAATTATTACAGCTTTAAATAATATGGATTTTGTGGGTGGATCCAGAGGCTATATGGGAATGAAGAAAGTTATCTATGGTATGGAAGATGTATTCAAATTCCCCTACATGCTTTTCTGGGTAATTACCTTTGCAATATTCACTGTTTTTCTTATTCGTAGATTTATTACATCTACCTACGGGAAGGGTATAATTGCCATTAAACAGGATGAAGTTGCAGCAGAGATAATGAGTGTAGACACTAACCACATGAAATTAGTTGCTTTCATGTTTTCATCTGGTCTTGCTGGAATATCAGGTGGTTTATTTGCACATGTAATTGGTTATGTAAATCCTGGTTCTTTTTCGATATTAAAATCGACAGAAGCGCTGGTAATGGTTTATCTTGCAGGAATGGGCTCTTTGAGCGGATCTGTAATATCGGCCATATTATTTACAATATTACTTGAACTCTTGAGGCCTCTTCAGATTTTTAAGTGGGTTCTTATCCCTTTGATTCTGATTCTTGTTATGCAGTTTAGACCGGAAGGGCTTATGGGAGATAAGGAATTATCACACTTTTTCCCAAAACTTAAGAAATATTATAAATTTAAATAAGGAGCTGCTATGAGTCTCTTAAAAATAACAGATCTTACCCAAAGGTTTGGCGGTTTAACTGCAGTTTCCGATCTTCAGGTTGACCTTAAAGAAGGTGGCCTGAATGGACTTATTGGTCCCAATGGTGCAGGGAAAACCACTATTTTCAATATGGTGAGCGGGTTTTATACTCCGACTGAAGGAACAATAAACTTTGATGGTAATGTAATTAATGGGAAAAAGCCTCACAGTGTTACTGCCATGGGTATAGGTCGTACATTTCAGAATATCAGGTTATGGCATGATATGACAGTTTTGGATAATATAAGATTATCCCAGCATTATCATTTAGGATATTCAGTTATTGAACCTTTTTTTAGAACTAAAAATTATTTTGCAAATGAGAAACGAATAGAAGATAAGTCCATGGAGCTTCTTGATGTTTTTAAACTACAGGATATTGCACATGAATACCCCAAAAATCTACCCTATGGTATTCAAAGAAGGGTTGAAATTGCCAGGGCATTGGCTACAGATCCAAAGCTTCTGCTATTGGATGAACCGGCAGCAGGATTAAGCAGTTCAGATGTTTCAGACCTTATCGATCATATAAAATGGATACATGATAATTTTGATATTACTATCTGGATGATTGAACATCAGATGGAAGTAATTATGAATCTTTGTCAGTATATTAAGGTAATTGACTTTGGAAAAACTATTGCCGAAGGAACACCGGATGAAATCCAGAAGAATCCACAGGTTATAAAAGCATACCTTGGTGATGAGGGGGAGATTTATGCTTGAGATTAAAGATTTAAAAGTACGATACGGCAATATAGAAGCTCTTCATGGTATTAGTTTTACTGTTAATAAAGGTGAAATTGTTACACTTATTGGTTCAAATGGAGCTGGAAAAACTACAACACTTCTTAGTCTTTCAAGATTACCTAAGCCGGAAGCACCTACGGTGGTCTCGGGTGATATTCTCTACAATGGTGAGAGCCTCTTAAAAGTTCCTCCTCATGAGATAGTTAGTAAAAAGAGAATCGCCCTTGTTCCTGAAGGTAGACACATATTTGGCAATCTGACTGTAAATGAAAATCTGGAAATTGCTACCTATGCCCTTGATAAAGGTGCTGATGTAAAAGCTGGATATGATCAGGTTTATACACTATTCCCCCGTTTGTATGAAAGACGTAAACAGAGAAGTGAATCTTTAAGTGGTGGTGAACAGCAGATGCTTGCAGTAGGAAGAGCTTTGATGTCAGGAGCCGATTTTATTATGCTTGATGAACCTTCCATGGGACTAGCACCGGTTCTTGTTCAGGATATGTTTAAAGCTATGAAGGTAATGAATGAATCAGGAATGACAATCCTTTTAATTGAGCAGAATGCAAGAATTGCGTTACAGTTTGCTCATAGAGGATATGTAATTAATACAGGAGAAATTGTAGCAACTGGCACTGGTGCTGAACTTATGCAGGATCCTGAGGTCAAGAAAGCTTATCTTGGTGGTTAGCCGGACTAGTAGAAAAATGATTTGAATAAAAAACCGGAGATCCTATTGGAACTTCGGTTTTTTTATTTGGGTAGTAGGGTTTTTAATGAAAAACTAAAACTAATAATGAAAAATAATAAATCAGTATTAATAGAATTATCTACTATATATTTTATCCAGTATCCGTGTAATTTCTCTTCCCATCTTACCAGTTACAGCTGGTTCTATGTCTTCAGTAATTGCCTGAATAAAATCTTCAATTATTGCTTGATGAACATTGGCAGGATTTGGATGCTTTTCCACTCTTGTTCCATTATTAGTAATAATAGTCATGGTTCCCTCGTTCAGAATTGGTACATGGATTGATCCTTCGCTGCCGTAGATATCAAGGGTATCTTTCGGCTCTTTTGCTGCATGTGAGGAGCTTAGAATACCTGTAGTCCCGCTTTCAAACCTGAAATGGGCAATGGATGAATCCTCGACCTCTCTTTTAAAAACAATATTATCGTTGAAGCTGGTTACTTGCTTAACTTGTCCGGCAATGTTTACAAAGACTTCAATCCTGTGGCATCCCATGTCCATCATTGGTCCGCCACCGGATTTTTCTTTTTCCAGCAGCCAGTATCGTGCTTCCCCGGGTTTGCGGTTGAAGTTTTCGAAATTATTGCTTTGAATATGAACAATATTTCCAATTTCCCGGTCAGATATTATTTCCTTTATTCGGTGTACCCCTGGGTACAGATTTCTGTAGTAAGCTATTCCAAGTTTAACGTTATTAGCTTTACATGCATCAATCATCCTGTCAGCTTCTAATGTATTCATTGCCATAGATTTTTCACATAGAATATGTTTTCCAGCTTCGGCTGCTGCAATTGACTGCTCAGCATGAAGATATACCGGGGTTGCTATATAAACTGCATCAATTTCATCATCAGCTATAAGATCCTGCCATTTTTTCATCCATTTCTTTGCCCCGAATTCTTTTGCGAAACTCATCGCTCTGGAAAAATCTGACCGGTTAACAGCAATCAGTTTTGAATTTTTAGAGTCTTTTATGCCAGGGACCACCCGTTTTCTGGATATGTCACCACAGCCTATCAGACCCCATTTTATTTTACTCATCTATGGCTCCTATACACCAGTTCCCATTATAAGGTCAGGGATAAACATTACAAGACTGGGTATAAAAGTAACCATAAGAAGTACAATAATCATCATGGTATATAAAGGCAGCATTCCTTTTGTTGCCTCTTCAATAGAAATACCACCAATGGCGCATCCTACAAATAGTGCAGAACCAACAGGTGGAGTAGTAAGGCCTATACCCAGGTTTAATATCAGCATTACTCCGAATTGTATGGGACTCATTCCCAAGGTCGTGACAACCACAGGATACAAAATTGGAGTTGTTATTAGAATTAGCGGAGCCATATCCATTATTGTTCCCAGAAATATAAGTAAAACGTTAATAAGTAATAATAATAGGATTCTATTTTCAGTTATTGTTAGAAGCAATGAAGTTGCTGCTGCTGGTATTTTTAAATAGGCAAGAAGCCATCCAAATGCGCTTGCAGCAGCAATTAGACTCATTACCATCGCCAGAGTTTTTAAGGAAGAATATAAAATTCCTATAAATCTGCTGATAGGGATTTCTCTGTATACAAAGAATGTAATAATAAATGCATAGAGGCAGGCAATTGCAGCTGACTCTGTAGCTGTAAAAACACCGGAAATCACACCTCCAATAATAATAACAGCTGTAAAAAGTCCAAGTATTGCATCCTTTGAAATTTGAAAAGATTCTTTGAGGCTGTACTTCTGTTCTTTAGGGTATTTGCGTTTGGTTGCAATAATAAAACTTATAACCATAAGAGAAATCCCAAGAAGAACACCGGGAATAAACCCTCCTAAAAAGAGTCGTCCTACAGAAACTCCACCGGCTGCCATGGCGTAGATAATCATATTATGGCTTGGAGGAATAATAACTCCCTGACAAGCACTTGTTACTGTAATACCTACAGCAAAGTCAGCGTCGTATCCTTTTTTTTTCATCATTGGAATCATCATGGTTCCAATGGATGATACATCTGCTACAGCTGATCCCGAGATGCCTCCAAAAAACATACTTGCCAGGACATTGACCTGAGCAAGACCTCCTCTTACACGGCCAACAAGGATATTGGAAAATTCTATTAGCCTTCGGGAGATACCCCCCTGACTCATTATTTCCCCAGCCAGAATAAAGAATGGAATTGCAAGTAGGGAGAAAGAGTTTACTCCCTGAACCATTCTTTGAACAATTGCAAGCATAGGAATGTTTAGGTAGAAAGCTGTAACAATTGAGGAGATTGCCAGGGTAAAAGTTATTGGAACTTTTAAAATCAGTAAAAGCGCAAATAAGCCAAGTAGTATTGTGGGAGCTAATTCCGGATTACCCATCAATGAACTCCTTTATTAAAGATTGCTTCCATCCTTTCAGGATAATCTTCAATACCAAAAATATCCATTAAAGCTTCAGAAGCTATTAGAACTGCTGATATAGGTAGAATAAGATATAGAATAGAGCTGGGCCATTCTGTGGCAGGCATAATTGATCTGCTTGTAAACTGAACCAGTTTTATTCCATATATAAAGAATACACTGGCAATTATAAAGGTTATAAAGTCTTTTAAAAATACAAGAAATTTTTCTAATTTTGGAGGAAGCTTTTTAGGCAGCAGGTGAAGACTTATATGAAGTCCCTGTTTCACACCAACGGCCATTGCAATAAAGGTGAACCATACCATAAGAAGCTTTGCTACTTCTTCCCCCCATCGTAATCCTGAATTAAGTACATAGCGCATAAAAACATTGATTATTATTACAATTGCCATTCCCACAAGTAGGGCCATTGCCAGATAAATCGATCCCAGATGGATATGATTCATGATTTGTGAAATCTTTTCTTTAAATTTATTCATATAAGACTCTTTAATAAAAGGATGGTAGTAGAAATTGTCATTAGCCATTATAGCACAGTAATTTATAAACTATGTAAAAAAAATGAGAGCTGTTATTTTTAACAGCTCTCATAGAATTATCTAGTTATAGAAATTATTTACCTACAGCTCTAACTTTTTCAACTACTTTCTGAAGATCTGCAGAAAGTGCATCATACAGAGGCTGCATAGCTGCCTGGAAATCTGCATTATCAGGAAGTCGATAAAGTTCGTTACCATTTGCAATTACAGCATCTTCAGCTACTTTTTCGTAAGCAGCCCAGGCTTTAATCTGGAAATCCATACTGTCTTTTGCAGCTTGTTTAATAATTTGCTGATCTTTTGCAGAAAGCTTATCCATACTCATTTTACTTGCAATTGTAATTTCAGGAACTCTTGTATGTTCATCAAGGGTGTAATATCCAGCTACTTCAAAATGACTTGTTGAGTAATAACTAGGCCAGTTATTTTCTGCACCGTCAATAACTCCAGTCTGAATTGCAGAATATACTTCACCAAAAGGCATTGGTGTAGCAACAGCACCAAGGGCTTCAACTAATCCTACCATTAATGCACTTTCCTGAACTCGAATTTTTAATCCTGCGAGGTCTGCAACTGTTTTGATAGGTCGTACGGAGTTGTAAAAACTTCTTGCTCCGGAATCAAACCATGAAAGTCCAACAAAACCTGATGGTTCAAGACTGTTAAGAAATTCATCTCCGATTGGACTATTTAGAACTTCCCACATGTGGTCGGGGCTTCTATATAGATAGGGCATTTGAAGAGCATTAAAGTCCGGTGCAAATGCTGCAAGGGGAGAAATACTTACTCTTGTAAAATCGATTGCGCCGAATTGAACCTGTTCAATTACTGCTCTTTCTTCACCTAGCTGTGAACCAGGATAAACTTCGATTTTAATTCTGCCATTTGTTCTTTCCTCTACAAGTCTGGCAAACTCATAATCACCCTGTGTTGTTGGATAATCTGCGCCATGAGTTTCAGCTAATCTTAAAACAACTGGTTCAGAACTTACCTCTTTTTCTGCGTTTCCGGCAGCAAAAGAAAATCCTGCTGTTAAAAAAACAAGCAAAAATACTAAAAGACCTTTTTTCATTTTTCTCTCCTATTATTATGTGATTTTATTTAGTTTATTATAAAGCAGATTTTAAATTTGGAAGCTGTTAATAATTGTTTTCTAAGGTAATATCATGTCCAAAAAATCCTGTTTGATTTAAGAAAAACCTGTGGTGTGGTATTCTATTGCTATTTTAGCAATATATTGCTTCGGTATGCAGTGGGAGATATAGATTCAACCTTTTTAAACACTTTTGTAAAATAATTGGGATCACTGTATCCTATTTTTCCACTTATCTCTTTAATAGATAGATGCCCATTTTCAAGAAGTTCTTTTGCTTCTTGGATTCTCTCATTTGTCAAAAAATCAATAAAAGTTATACCCTTTTCTTTTTTAAAAAGTTTACTAAAATAAAAACTGGAAAGGTTGCAATGGCTGGCGGTCTCCTCTAAGGTAATATCTTTCGAATAATTATTTTTGATAAATATG
>JAQIBN010000187.1 GCA_027859095.1 Spirochaetia bacterium
TCAGCTGGTTTTTCCAAGCACTCTCTTTCCGAATGTGATGTTCCCCGAATCGTCGGTGCCATCTGCCTTTTTCCCGTTTTTTAGCTTTGGAGGTACTTACAGCAGCAGCTGGTAGTCCCGAAGAGAATTTGTGTTTTATTACCATCCAGCGTGTGGAAAAATCTGCATCACCTTCAGGTAACTTCCAGATGGTATGCAGGTGATCTGGTAATACAACAATTGCTTCTATCTCAAAAGGATACCGGGATAAACACAAACAAAATGCGTCCCTCAGTCTTTCTATATTATCAATTAATATTGGTTTTCTATTTGCCGTCACAACTGTAAAAGCATACCTTCCCCCTGGTATATATAACCGTCTATATTTCACTTTTTCCTCCATCTTCCAGTTTTAACATTTTTAATGTCTCTAACTTATGTATGGGGGAAATATCAATATTGCTTCAATTGTTTAGGTGTTTTGTATGAAATTGTAATATTTTTTGTTATTATTCGTAAATTTATTACAGACATAATCAGAACATATAAAAAATCCGTAATTAAATGTAATTCTATTTAATCTCCAATAGCCTTTCAGCAGTAAAATTATCAGTTATAAGAATATTAAAAAACCGACCATTGAGAGCACCTAATATTGCTTCGGCTTTTCTCTGGTCTCCGGCAATAGCAACTCTGTTGGCTACATCTTTTAAATCTTCAGGATTATTTCCTATTAATCGTTTGTTTATACTAATATCCAGAACCTCACCATTAATATTGTAGTGAACCCCCAGGTAGTCGCCAACAGCCCCTGTTTTTTTTATCTCAGTCCATTCTTTATCTGTAATATATCCAGTCTCTTTCAAGGTATATAGGCCTTTTTTTGTGCTTCCAAGACCTGTAAAGGTAAAGTCGGATTTTTTTGCATACTGGAGAGTATGGTGTATAACTTTTTCTTTTTTCATTGCTTCGCTCAGCATCGGGTTGTCAACGATAAATGGAACATGAAGATATTGACAAGGGCATGCCAGTTTCTCGCTTAATAATCTTATAAGAAGAGGGCCGTCCTTAATTAATCCTTCATGACCTGTGGCTCCTGTAATTTGTACCAGTTCAATTGCAAGAGGATTGTTGGGTATATGTTCTATCATTTCATGTATTGCTTTTCCCCATGCAAGACCTACTATCATTCCCTCTTTAACTTTATTGTTGAAGTATTTAGCTGCAAAAATTCCCAGAGTTTTTACCATTGTTTCATAGCTTGGATCTGTGCATGCAAGTATATATACTTTTTTAAGCTGTGGGAAAGCATTTTGTATTTTAAGTTCCAGATCTTTATCACGCCAGGGGTAGTTTATTTTTATGTCTACAATACCTTTTGCCTTTGCTTCGGTCAGAAGTCGGGATATGGCCGATCTGTTTATACCTGTTTCTTCTGATATTTCCTGCTGATTTTTACCTTCTTCGTAGTACATTTGAGCAATTAAAGCGAGTTGGGCATATTTTTTTACATCAGTTGGCATGTGCTGTCCTTGAAATTTTGGTCTCTTTATATAGTAACATGAAACTAATAACAACGCAAGAAAGAATGTGCAATAAAACAAATCACAAATGTGTACAAAAGTACTGCAAAAAAAGCGAAAGTTTTTCTTGACAAATGTGTAAACTGGATTTAAACTAATTTTATATTAAAAAAAGAATAATAATTCATTAAATCACATCCATCTGATGGGTGAGAAAATATTAGGAGGATTTTTTATGAAAATCATGAAGAAAGTATTAGTACTATTACTAATGTTAGTTATTGCAAGCATGGCTTTTGCAGCTGGTGATAAAGAAGAAGGTGGAATGGCACTTCCTGGTGCTCCTGCACCTTTTGACGGTTCCAAAGAAGTTCACATTGCTCTTGTTCGTCAGATGGTAGAAGGTGAGTTTATGCAGCTTTGGAGAGCTGGTGCTCAGCAGCAGGCAGATTTAATGGGTATCAAGTTAACTGTACTTGGTAAGAATATGGACAACAAAGCACAAGCGGATTTTATTTATCAGGCTATAAGTATGAAAGTTGATGCAATTATCATTGACCATGGTCTTTCCGAAACAATGTCAAAGCCAGCTCAGGATGCTCTTGATGCAGGAATACCTGTAATAGCATTTGACGTAGATCTTGGTAATCCTGCTATACCTCAGATTGCACAGGATGACCATGCTCTTGGTTTAATGGCTTTGGAACAGATGGTAGAAGACTTTAATGGACAGGTTAATGTTGGTTATGTTTATGTTTCCGGTATTCTTCCTTTGGACAAAAGAGATGAATCTTTTACAAAAATTAAAAATGAAAATCCAGGTGTAGTTGAGGTTGTTAGAACCGGTACACTGGAATCTCCTTTCTCTGTAAAAAATGCTGATCAGGTTTCTGCTTCCCTAAGAGCAAATCCTGAAATTACAGCTTACTTCTCACCTTTTGATGAGTTTGCTAAAGGTGTTGTAATGGCTCTTGAAGAAATGGATAGAAGAGAAATCCTTGTTTATTCAGCTGATATTTCAACTCAGGATATTGAGCTCATGACTACTCCTGGTAACCCATGGAGAGCTACTGCAGCTTGTAATCCTTCCGCTATTGGTGCTGCTTCTGTAAGAGGAGCTGCAATGCTTATAGCTGGTCTTGAATTACCTCATGACATTTTAATTACACCAATGCTTTTTACAAATGACATGCTTATTGATGGTGGAATTACTAATATGACTAACCTTAAAGAAGAATATCCTGCTTTCAATAAATCTGGTGCTGCAACTGCATCATGGATTCCTGAAATCTAGGACTTCAATTTATTAGGTTTTCAATCCTATTTGTCGAGATGCCTGGTTAATAAGGCATCTCTGATTTAATCTAATTTTAATTCACGGAGAGACTAATGGCTAAAAATAGATCATCTTATGCATCCCTGGCAAAAACACTTACATGGGAGGATGGCGTTTTAACCCTTTTGGATCAGACTCTGCTTCCTGTTGAGGTTGTCAGTGAAAAACAGGAAAGTATTGAACAGGTTTGGGATTCAATTAAAAAACTAAAAGTTCGTGGAGCACCGGCAATTGGTATTGCAGGGGCCTATGGAGTGCTGTATGGGGTTAAGGAGAAAGCGGATCTTCCTGTTAATGCGTTTTTAGCAGAGCTTAAGAAAAGTGCTGATTATCTGGATTCATCCAGACCTACAGCAGTTAATTTAAGCTGGGCACTTAAAAGGATGGTTGCTAAAGCTAATTCTGTAACAACAGAAAAACCTTCCTCCACTTCTAAAGATATTTATATTACCCTTGAGATGGAAGCAATCGCTATACATGAAGAAGATAAAAAAATATGCAGGAATATTGGATTAAATGGTAAAGGCCTTATAAAAGAAGGCAATGGTGTTCTTACTCATTGTAATGCAGGAAGCCTTGCAACATCAGAACTTGGAACAGCAACTGCCCCAATGTATCTGGCTCATGAAGATGGTGTTAATTTTAAAGTATATTCCGGCGAAACAAGGCCTCTTCTTCAGGGAGCAAGGTTAACCAGCTGGGAACTTCAGCAGTCTGGTATAGATGTTACTCTTATTACAGATAATATGGCTGCATTTATGATGAGCAAAGGTGAAGTTGATCTTGTAATTGTTGGAACTGACAGAGTTGCAGCTAATGGAGATACTGCTAATAAAATAGGTACTATGGGGGTAGCAATACTTGCAAAACACTTTGGTATTCCTGTATTTATTGCCTGTCCTTCTTCCACAATAGACTTTGAAACAGAAACAGGTGAAGAAATTGTTATTGAAGAACGGGATCCGGAAGAAGTTCTTTATTTTGGGGAACGACGAACTGGTCCGGAAGGTATGAAGGTTCGTAATCCTGCTTTTGATGTAACTCCACATGAACTTATTACCGGGTTTATTACAGATAAGGGTTTGGTAGAAGCTCCATTTAAAGAAAATCTTAAAAAGGCTTTTAGTTAGGAGGCTGTCTGGATGGCTTATAAACAATTAACAGAAGAATTGGTTTTAGATTATGTAAAAGATCTGGAGCCTATGAAGAAAATATTTTCTTCCTTTGACAATATAAGCATTAAGGAAGTAGGTGATGGGAATCTAAACTATGTTTATATAGTTACAAATGATACCAACCCGGTCGAGACTATTATTTTAAAACAGGCAGTTCCTTTTTTAAGGGTTGTAGGTGAATCCTGGCCCCTGGATATAGAAAGGATGGAGTTTGAAATTATGGCTCTACGGCAGCAATATGAATACTGTCCGGATCTTGTTCCGGAAATCTACTATGCAGATATTGAGATGTCTCTGGTTATAATGCAGAATCTTAACAAGCATACTATTATTCGTGGTGAAATGAATCTTGGTAAGAAATTTCCCAAAATGCCTGATCATGTTTCAACTTTTCTTGCAGAGATGCTTTTTAAATCTTCTGACTGGGGAATGGCTGGAAAAACAGAGAAATGGCCCCATCATGATACAGCATCTAAAAAAGAGATGGTAGCGAAATATATAAATAAAGATTTATGTAATTTGACAGAAAATTTTATTTTTTCTTATCCTCTGTATAATAGTGACACCAATGCCTATACTCCTGGATTGACTGAAATGGATCTTGCCCAGATACAGGAAGACAATGAATTAAAGGTAAAAATTGCTCTTCTCCGTTACAAGTTTATGAACAATGCTGAAGCACTTCTTCATGGTGACCTTCATACAGGTTCAATTATGGCCAATGAAGAAGAGACTTATATAATTGATCCTGAGTTTGCATTTTATGGTCCAGCAGGGTTTGATATTGGACTTCTTCTTGGCAATATGTTTCTTGCCTATGTTGCGCAAAATTACAGGCAGGTTCAACTCGGGAATAAACCATATGATTATAGAAAATGGGTCCTTGATGCTATAGGGGAGATTTGGGAAGGTTTTACAAAAAAGTATGATAAACTTTGGCAGGAGAAAGAAGAGGAAGATAAATATCCAATGTGGGATTATCCGGGTGGTAAAGTTGCCTTTAAGATGCTTCGGGAGGCTGAAGTTCTTAGAATTTTTAAGGATGCCATTGGTATAGCTGGTACTGTCATGATAAGAAGAACACTTGGTCTTGCAAAGGTTTCTGATATTGCCGATATTGAAGATGATGAAATTAGGTCTTCTCTTGACAGGCTTGCTCTTCGAATTGGAAAGCAGTTTGTCCTGAAAGCTGATTCTTTGACTTCAATCAAGGAAGTTATTACTATCGCTAAGGAAATTTCTCCTTTAGTATAGGGAGAAGGAGATTTTAATGAATAAAGAGCCCATAGTACAGGTAAAAAATATTGGAATGTCTTTTGGAGCAACACGAGCATTGGATGATGTTGATTTCAATTTTTATCCTGGGGAGCTTCTTGCTCTTGTAGGAGCAAATGGCGCTGGAAAATCTACTCTTATCAAAATTATCTGTGGTTATCACAGTGGATATGAGGGTAAGATTATAATTGATAAAAACGAAGTAGATCTTAATTCTCCTAAAGAAGCTTATGATTTTGGTATTCAGACTGTACACCAGATTATTAATCAGGGTGTTATTCAAACCATGACAGTGGCAGAAAACCTTGCTTTAAAGGAAATGCTCTCTCCTGATCAGCCCATTTTATATAACTATCCGGCAATTCGAAAAAGAGCACTGGAAATAGCTTATCTTATGGATCTTGATTACCTGGATATGGATGCTCCTGTCTTTTCTATTCCTCAGAGTGATCGACAAATGATAAGTATTGCCAGGGCACTTGCATCTAATCCTAAGCTGCTAATTTTGGATGAACCAACATCTTCAATTTCTGAGAAGGAAGCGGAACGTCTTTTTAGTACCCTTTTAAAATTAAGAGATAGTGGTGTATCTATTGTTTATGTATCCCATAGACTTCATGAAATTACAAGATTAGCTGATAGGGTCGGAGTTCTTCGAGACGGCAAAATTGCTGGCGAACTTATTAAACCATTCAGTGTTAATAATATTGTACATGCTATGGTTGGTGATATTGAACAGGAGGCTGTAAAGAAAGAAGAAGTAAAAACTAATAAAAATGTAATTAAACTGGAACTTAAAGATCTTGTCTTTCAGGAAGGAAAACCGGGTCTCAATTTGAAACTATATGAGGGTGAAGTTCTGGGTCTTACAGGACTTATTGGTGCAGGAAAATCTGAACTTGCAGCAGTTCTATTTGGTGCTGAGAAACCCATTAGTGGGGAAATGTATGTAAATGGTAAATTATATGAACCTGAAAATATTGGGGCTGCTATTAAAAAAGGAATCTTTATGATTCCTGAAGACAGGAATAATAATGCTGTTTTTCCTGATTTTTCAATACGTCAAAATATTAATATTCCATTTCTTAATATGTTTACAAATAAGATATTTGTTCTTAATACTAAAAAAGAGCGAAAAGATGCAAAAAGAATGATCGAAGCTATGACTGTTAAATGTGAGAATGAAGAATCACCCATACTTAGTCTCTCAGGTGGAAATCAGCAGAAAGTAATTGTTGCCAGGTGGCTTATGACAGAATCAAATCTGGTAATTCTGGATGAACCTTTTCAGGGTGTTGATGTAAAGTCCAGGAGTGAAATTGGCCAGTATCTGCGGTCAAATATTGGAAAGAGTACAGCTTTGGTAATTGCAACAGATCTTGATGAGGTTATTGATATTTCTGATAGAGTTATTGTTTTTAATCATGGTGTAATGGTAGGTGAGCAGGAAGCAGGTGAAATTGATAAAGATAAACTTATTCATCTTACATCCCAGATACTGGAAGAAATATACACAGGAGAGTTGAATGAAAAAGTTTAATATAACAGATTTTTCTATTAAGTGGGGTTTCCTTATTGTAATGGGAGTTCTTTTTACAATATTTTCAATACTGGAACCAGCATTTATTTCTGCAGGAAACCTTTTTAATATACTCCTTAGTGTATGTATATTTGGAACAATGGCACTTGGAGAAACTTTTGTACTTATAACAGATGGGATGGATCTTTCTATAGGATCTACAGCAGCTCTTTCTGTAATGATTTCTGCTTATCTGATGGTTGTATTGGAATTGGGTGGATTTATAACCATTCTTTTGGTTCTTGGAATAGGTATTGTAGTTGGTCTTTTTATTGGATTTTTAATTGTAAAGGTTAAAATACCTGATCTTTTAGCTACTTTGGGGATGATGTTTCTTGTTCAGGGACTGCAGTATATTCCCTCTGGTGGACTTTCAATAGGACGTGGGGCAATAATAAAAAATGGAAGAGAGGCCCTAGGTCACTTTTCTGAAGGATTCAAATATCTTGGCCAGGGCAGGATTTTAAAAGTAATTCCGGTACCTGTTTTAATAATGCTCGGAGTAGCAATTATTGTATATATTATTCTTTCAAAGACAAAGTTTGGACGTATATTTTACGCAATTGGCGGTAATTCCGAAGCAGCAAGACTTGTTGGTGTTAATGTAAATAAATATAAGGTTATTGCGTATGTATCTTCAAGCTTTATTGCATCCCTGGCTGGTATTCTTCTTGCAGCACGAGTAGGTCGTGGTGATGTAGGTTCCCAGGGGACACTTCTTATGGATGCTATTGGAGCTGCGTTGATTGGTTTTGCAGTTCTGGGAGCAAGAAAACCAAATCCTTTTGGTACAATTATTGGAGCTATATTTATTGGTATGCTTATGAATGGTCTTACCATGCTTAGTATGCAGTACTTCTGGCAGGATTTTATAAAGGGAAGTGTTCTTGTAGCTGCCCTTGCTTTTACATTTGGCATTTCCAGAAAGCACGGTTAAGTGCTTTACGTAATTTTTTTAATATTAAAATTACTTTCTATATTGATTCATTCTAAAATTAATTAGATAATTTTAGTATGAATGCATTTGAACTAATAAAGAATAAGAAACCTCTCCTGTGGATAAATCCAGATAAACTCAATTCAGAAAAAGCTCTCTCAACGAAAACCCTAACTACAAGTGATATTAAAGAGGCTGAAGAAAGATTACAAAGATTTGCTCCCTTACTTATAAAAATTTTCCCGGAATTACAATCTACCGGTGGAGTTATTGATTCAGAGCTTATGGAATTAGGTTTATCAGAAAATACTTTTATTAAAAGTGATCATTCCCTTTCTATCTCCGGTTCTATTAAAGCCAGGGGTGGCTTCTATGCTGTTTTTGTAATAGTTGAGAAAATACTATCTGAACATGGTCTGTCAGTCACAAATATTACAAATAAAACAGTTAAAGATATACGTTCACTTTTTGCTTCCCGTTCCCTAGTTGTAGGAAGTACAGGTAATCTGGGTTTGAGTATTGGTCTTATGGGAAGAGCCTTTGGTTTTAGTGTTACGGTACATATGTCGTTGGATGCGAAAGAATGGAAAAAAGAAAAACTAAAAAAAATAGGTGCTACTGTTGTAGAACATAAATCTGATTATACTGTAGCATGCCGGGTTGCCCGGCTCTCTGCAGATGAACATAAGGGAATATATTTTATTGATGATGAAAACTCAAAAGACCTTTTTCTTGGCTACAGTGCTGCAGCAACCACGCTTTCAGGTCAATTGAAGGAGAAAAATATTCCTGTTGATATAGATCACCCTCTCTTTGTATATCTTCCATGTGGAGTGGGAGGAGCCCCTGGTGGAATAACCTTTGGGTTAAAACATATTTTTGGTGACAATGTTCACTGTTTTTTTGCAGAACCTGTAGAAGCTCCTGCCATGATACTTGGACTTGTAACTGGAGAAAATAGCTCTGTTTCAGTTAATGATATTGGGTTAACTCTGGATACCTGTGCTGATGGTTTGGCTGTTGGAAGGCCTTCAGAATTTGTAGCTGGAATTATGACAACACTTCTTGATGGATGTTTTACTCTGAAAGATAATGATATGCTGAAATATCTCAAAGAGTTATATGATACAGAGGGATTAAAGATAGAACCTTCTGCTGCTGCTGGATTTGCTGGTCCTGAATATCTTACTAATAGCAGTATTGGCAAAGATTATCTTGCAAAAAATAAAATTGATACTAAAAATATTACTCATATTGTATGGACCACTGGTGGATCTATGGAGCCGGAAGAAGAATTTCAAAAAAATTATAAAATAGGCAAATTCCTTTTTGAATGAAGTTAATGCCTGATATTAGTTCTTAGTCAAGTTCATTTACTAATCTTACTATTTGGCCTGATAGGTAATGTGGAAGAGAGTACAAGTTGTATTGCGCCTCTCCAAGTTGAGTTTCTCTTTTCTCATGAAATATGGTAGGAGGTTCCGAATTAAACCTGACAGCATGATCCAGGGACTTTTCAGTGATCATTATTTGCAATGATCTCATACTGCCTGTACTTCCTGATTTAACTTCAATCGGTATAATTCGTCGTTTGCTGTCAGCTATAACAAAATCTACTTCCGCAGAAGCAGCTTTTTTTTCTCTGGCCCAATAGTAAAGTTCTGGTTCCTGGAAATCCTGGTGTTGAAAAATCAGCTGTTGAGCAATCAATTGTTCTGAAAGAGCTCCTTTATTTATGTAATTAATTTCAGTTGTCTCACTGGTTTCAAAGGGATTTAATTTTAATTGAGTATGAATTAACCCAATGTCTAACAAAAAGCATTTAAAGAAATTCTCTTTTCTTTCAGCTGCCAGTGGTACCCCATTGCAGGATGTGTTGTAGACTTTAGTAATTATTCTTGCAAGATAGAGTTGGTACAATGATTTACCAATTTCATTAGACTTATATGTTCTGTCTATATTGGAGTACTTTATTTTTTTCCCGATTTGGATTGGAAGTGAATCAAAAATGATTGAAAGAAGTTTAGGATTGGTATTCTTCTTATACTTATGAAAATCCAGCTTGAATGTATCGATAATAGAATTTTTTATCCTTTCCAATTCAATCATGCTATGTCCATTGATATATGCATTTACAACCTCAGGCATTCCTCCTACTGATATATAAGTACGTAATATGCTGGAAAGTTTTCTATGATAACTTTCAGCAATTTGGGCTCCTATTTTGTAATTCTGTAAAAAGGAAAAAGCAGATTTCTCTCCAGCTGCCAGGAGAAACTCCTCAAATGAAAACGGTCCCAAATACATTAGTTCCAATCGTCCCACAGGCACAGAAAATTCAGGTTCATCTAAAACAAATTCCAATAGTGACCCTGTTGTGACAATTTTATATTCCGGAACCTCTTCATAAAAATAGCGCAATATCTTTAAAACTGAAGGCATATTTTGTACTTCATCAAAAAAGATCAAACTTTTTCCAGGATCTATAGTTATATTCATTTCAAATTCAATCGCCTCAATTACTCTTACAGGATCTAAATTTTTTAGTAGTGGTGAAAAACTCCAGGGTTTTTCACAATTAATTTCAATGAGATCAAGATTTTCCATTTTAGTGAACATTTTTATGAGAGTTGTCTTTCCTACTTGCCGGGCACCTCTAATAAGGAGTGGTTTTCGAAGTTTTTTATAGTACCAGTTTTTTAAGGTCTTAATTCCTTCTCTATTCAGCATAAATATTCCTCAGTTTTTAAATGATATATACAAAAGTAAAGGTAATTTTAGCTCTATAATGGACAAAAGTAAAGGTAAATATAATTATTTGTGACAGCTACAAGAGCTGATCGGGAGGCAAATGTTTTAGAGCTCTAAGAGAGAGAGAAGGTTCTTTCGATATCTATTCGAATGATGAAGAAGTTGAACTGGTAGGATATACTTCCTGTGGTGGCTGCCCTGGTGGTAATATTGAGTATGCATGCGAGGAAATGCAGGAGCTTATAAAACCGACATTGAAAGAAGAGAAGATAAGGTTATCTTACGATTAATTAATTGCTATGAATTTTAATATATTTCTTGCAGAACATAACCGAATAAATTAAAATAATTATATGAAAATATTATTATTTAAAAAATTTAACTGGATCAAATCTTTCAGCAATTTTTTTAAACCTATAAGTCTTGTTCAGAGTTTTCTTTATGGTTATTTATTTATAATATTGCTTATTGTATTATTATTTGGATTTTTTTGGATAAGTACGGTCTTACGGGTTTTTCATATAGTTATTTTTATTCTAATTATTTTATTCTTTACCATTAGTTTATTTTTTGCTGTAACAAGAAAAATTAAAAATAATTTAAAAATATTTAAAGATTTTTTTAATCGGGCTGCACATGATTTAACTACAATTGATACAACAAAACTTTTTTTTAGAGAATCCATTGTTCTGGCAAATTCTGCTAACCATATGGTTAGGGAGAGACAGAAAGTTTTAAATGAACTTTTAGAAAGTGAAAAAAGGTTTTTTCAGATAATTGAAGCAGTAAATATTCCCATGGCAGTAGGTAAGGATGGTAAAGCAGAATTCCTAAATAAAAGCTTTAGGGATACTTTTGGATATACTTTAAAAGATATGCCGAACCTGGAGGAAATGTGGAAATTATCCTATCCAGATCCTGTTTACAGGGATAAAGTACAAAAGGAATGGGTGGCTGCACTTGAGGATACAGCTGGTTTTACAAAACCCTTTAAAAAACAGTTCTGTACTGTTAGATGTAATAATGGAGAAGATAGAGAGGTCGAAATTGATTTTAGTCCTGTAGGTGAAATGGGATTAACTACTTTTCGTGATCTAACGGAACATAATAAAAGAAGAGCTGAAAAAGTATTACTGGAGCAAAAACTTCTTAGAGCACAGAAGATGGAAGCCATAGGTCTTATGGCTGGTGGAGTTGCTCATGATCTAAATAATATCTTATCTGGAATAGTAGGTTACCCAGATCTTATATTGATGGATATACCTAAAAATAGTGATATTGTTCCCCTTGTGCAGGCAATTAAAAAATCTGGATTACGGGCAGCTGATGTAGTATCCGATTTGCTTACCATTGCAAAGGGTGTTGCAAGTACAAGAAAACCATGCACTCTTAATAATTTAATAAATCAGTATATTAATTCTCCTGAGTTTGAAAAATTAAAATCTCAGATGGGGGATATTAAGCTTATCCAAAATTTAGATAAAAAATTACTGAACATATCCTGCTCTGAGATTCACATAAAAAAATGTGTTATGAACCTGGTTATGAATGCAGTTGAATCCATGGAAAATATTGGAGAACTGACAATATCCACCAGAAATCAATATATTGATACTCCTTTTTCTATGGGGCAATATATTGAAAAGGGCGAATATGCTGTCTTGAGCGTAAAAGATACAGGTCAAGGTATTCAGGAAGAAGACAAAGAGAGAATTTTTGATCCATTCTATACCAAAAAGGTAATGGGAATGAGTGGTACTGGTCTTGGTTTATCGGTTGTCTGGAACACCGTTCAGGATCATCATGGTGGTATTATTGTTACAAGTTCGGATAAAGGTACCGTTTTTGATCTATATTTTCCTGTAGATAGAACAAGTACTATTGAAGATTACATTTTTGAGGATGTTGGAGATATTAAAGGTACAGGTGAATCTGTTTTAATTATTGATGATGAATCCCTGCAGCAGGAAATTGCATCAGGTATGTTGAATAATCTGGGTTATAAAACAAATTATGTAAGTTCCGGTAAAGAAGCTATTAAGTGGCTGGAAACTAATTCTGTTGATATTTTACTCCTTGATATGATAATGCCGTCAGGTTTAAGTGGATTCCAGACTTATAAAGAGATTATAAAAATATATCCGGACCAAAAAGCCATTATCGCCAGTGGATATTCTCAAAATAATGATGTTGAGAATACTTTAAAATTAGGAGCAGGCAGGTTTATTAAAAAACCTTATACAATTGATTTACTAGCAGTCTGTCGGACTTAAATAAATACATAATTCAAAAAATATAGTAGAATAAAGCCGGAGGAAAGAATATGCCGGCAAAGTTTGTAAACGTAGATCGTGACACAGTGATGATGTTCCCACCAGATCTCAGGGATTGGCTTCCTGAAAATAGCATGGTGCATTTTGTAATAGATGCCGTAGAGATGCTGGATTTAGAAAAGTTCCAGACAAATGAGCGAGGCAGCGGAAGTCCTCAGTATCCGCCATCGATGATGTTAGTTCTATTGATCTACTGTTATGCAACCGGACGTTTTTCATCGAGGGTAATAGAACAGGCAACATATTATGATGTAGCGGTCAGATATATTTGTGGAGGAGATAAACATCCAGACCACGATACAATTTGTAATTTTAGGTTAAAAAATAGAGAAGTATTTAAGGAAGCATTTGTAAAAGTATTGATGATGGCAAGTGAACTTGGTCATTTAAAAAAAGTAGGTGGTGTAAGTGTTGATGGAACTAAAATAAAAGCAAATGCCAGTAAAAATTCAGCGGTAAGTTACAAACGAGCAGGAAAAATGATTAAACAACTTGAGCTTGAAATAGAAGAACTTACTCGCAAGGCAGAGAAGATAGACAACAGCCCTCTGGAAGATGGTTTAACAATCCCAGATGAAATCATACGACGTGAAGACAGGAAAGCATCGCTTGAAAAGGCACGAAAAGTGATTGAGGAGCGTTACAAGGAAGTCCAGGAGCAGAAGCAAACAGAATATGAATCAAAAATGAAAGCCCGGAACCTCCAGCGTAAAAAAGGTAAAAAACCAAGAGGAAAAGATCCTAAACCTCCATCTGACAATCCTCCTGATAAAACACAGTTTAATTTTACAGATTCAGAAAGTCGGATTATGAAAGCCGGCAACAGCAAGCATTTTGAGCAGGCATACAATGCCCAGGCCGCGGTAGATACTGAAGGGAGTATGCTTGTCCTTGGGGAATATGTAACCGATCATGCCAATGATAAGCTGGAGTTGAATCCAGCTGTAAAAAGTGTAGCTCCAGAGATACGTAAAGTTAATGATGCACTTGCTGATACTGGCTATTTCAGTGAAAAAGCAGTACTGAAACTTGAAGCCGGTGGACAAGGTCCTACCGTTTATTGTGCTATAGAAAAACAGAACCATCACAGGACTGTAGAAGATCTTTTGAAAAAGGAAGATCCACCAGCCCCTGCGGTCGATGCATCTGTTAAAGAAAAAATGGCTCATCGTTTGAAAACAAAAGAGGGTAGAAATAAATATAAGAAACGGAAAGAGACAGTTGAGCCTGTCTTTGGGATTATTAAATCAGTAATGGGATTTCGGCAATTCTATTTGCGAGGGCTCGACAAAGTAGATCTTGAATGGAACCTTGTAACACTGGCCTATAATTTTAAACGATTGCACAAACTTACTGGTGGGAGCCTTGTGCCTGTATCAGTCTGATTATCATGGGAAAATGTATATATGGGGAAAAGAACTTCTCTATCTTAAGGAAATCGCAGATAATATTGGGAATCTGATCAAGAATAACTGTAGAATGTGTTTTGAAAATAAAAAGAAACTATGCTACATTATTTTTAAGATGCTGTGAGATATCAGATCGACAGACTGCTAGG
>JAQIBN010000300.1 GCA_027859095.1 Spirochaetia bacterium
GGATCCGAAACAGGAGTAACTGTAGAGCCGGATACAATTACAGATGTTTCCATAGCATTAACCTCGATATCGCACAGCTTTGAAGTACCCGAAGCAGTTACATGCATAGAAAATTATGAGATATCTGTTACTGGTAACACAAATAATCAATTATTACAGATTAGCTATGGCGGGACAACAATGGATAACCAGCCGTATATAGAAATTGGAGAAAACACAGCAAATATCTATCTTGATTGTTCAGTTACCGATTCAGCATGGACTGGTATAATAAGTTTGACCGCCCCTGCTTTACCTGAACTTACTAATATAAAATTTTTCGGCAGCAATATTAAAATTGTTGATCTGGAATACTTAATAGATGATGATTTGGAAAATATAGGCTCACTAAATTGGAAATGGTTGAATTATTCAGGAATACCAGAGGCAATTATTAGTGAGATTAATCAAAATATAGAATTTGTTGAGGCGGAAACGGGCATCAATATAATTATTGGCTGGATTTAATAAAAAAATTCTGGGAAATGATTAAGGATGAGAACCAACTGTTTTCTGATAATCGAATAATTCCCTGAATTAAATTTCAGGGGTAACCAGGAGTGTACAATTATCTGGAATATCTCAAACACAAAACTTGACTAAGCAAGTTGACTAAGTTATATTACTACCATGACACAAGTTACAATACATGAGGCAAAAACACATCTTTCCAGATTAATAAATCAGGTCTTGTCAGGGGAAGATGTAATAATAGCGAAAGGGAAAAATCCATTAGTAAAAATAATACCTCTCCCTAATATTCATATTAAAAGAAAGACAGGAACCCAAAAAAATCTGATAATTAGAATGGATGATGACTTTAATGACCCCCTGGACGATTTTTCTGAGTATATGGAATGAAAATACTACTCGATACCCATGCTTTTCTATGGGCAATAAGCGGAAACAACAAACTCAGTGAAAATGCAAAATCTGTTTATATAGATAGTGGAAATGAACTTTTTTTGAGTGCAGTGAGCTACTGGGAAATTGGCATAAAAATATCAATTGGAAAACTGGAACTAGTAGAAAACTGGCAGAAAATTATTGATAAAGAGATGAATAATAATGGAATAAAATGGCTTGATTTAAAAAAAGAACATGTACAGGGAATAATTAATCTGGAATTCCATCACAGAGATCCGTTCGACAGACTGCTTATTGCCCAGGCGAAGTATGAACAAATGGTTATACTTACAATAGATAAGTTTATTCCAAAATATAATGTAACTACAGTTTGGTAGAGATCAATCAGTCCCTATAAACCTCTTCCAGCCTAATCTCCAAACCATCAAATAAAGCAGTTTTTAGAATATCCTCACCAGCATAAACAACACCCCGTGCATATTTCCCGCTTTCCACCAATACAAAAACAGTCAGAGTCCGATTAGCAGGATCAACAACCCAATACTCCTTAACTCCAACTCTTTCATAAAGGAAAAATTTCTCTTTTAAATCCTTTGAAGCTGTTGATGGAGAAAGAATCTCAATTATTAGATCAGGAGCTCCATTGGCACCACGATCATCAAGTTTGGATTTATCGCAAAAAACAGAGATATCAGGCTGAACAACTGTTTCCACATCATTATCTGCTTTAAACCCACCAGGGAGACGCACATCAAAGGGTGCAGCATACGCATTACAATCTTTACCTCTTAAATACTGCGAAAATAGACCCGAAAAAAACATCGAAAGTCTTTGATGTACTCTCGTGGGCGCCGGGCTCATATCGTAAGCAATCCCAGTAATGATTTCCCATCTCTCATTCTCATCATTCCAAGTGAGATAATCTTTATAAGTAAATTTTTGATCAAGTTTCCTTGGTGATGACTGCATTTAAAAACCTCCTTCTATAAGGATCCAATATGATGAGTACCCTGTCAAACAAAAAACTAAAAGAACAGAATTACAGTTTATCAATATCCTCTTTCGTTAAGCCGGTACTTTCAATAATAAGATCCATCGACACCCCGGCTTTCTTAAGAACAGAAGCAGTTTCCAAAGCCTTTTCGAAAGCACCTTTCTTTGTACCCTTTTCAATACCTTGCTCAATACCCTTCTCTGAAAGTATTTTGTCATGTTCCCTTGTCTTTGTAGCAAACATATTTTTTACCTCCCCAGGGTGCATGGGCGAGCAGCTTTGGATGCATAGCCGACCAGACAAGCTTGCTTCCGACCAGGCAACGAAGTTGCGACCAGCCATTATGGAATCAAATTCCACTGCTAATTAGAAACCAACTGCATTTCGTTCATCTATCTGATTCACAATTTAAAAAATAATTTCTAAGTAATCCTATATTCCAAAATACCATCTTGCAAAGATTGTTAGCACTCATTTCATCAGCTTTAACATTTAACAGGATGTAAATTTTTTTAAGAATATCAATATTTTCAACCTGATCAGCTATATAATCCCAAACCTCTTTCCTGATGAGAAAATATTTATTCTGCTTATTTAGATAATTAAGCTTATCAAAACTTGAGAGCTTAGCAAAATCAGTATAGGATTTTTTTTCCAACAAATCCTCCATAAAAGACTTTAACCTTTTCAAACTTTTTTCCACCGAAGGAGAAACTTTGCATTCAGGTTTCCATAAATAAAGATCAGATAACCTGAATATATCATAGAGCTCTATCTCTTCTTCAGTTTCAGTTGCTTTTTTCTGCAGCAATTCCATTAATTCTGAAAATTTACTATCAGTTTCCGTAGAACCACTCTCTTCTTTTTTTGCAAAGACCTTTTCGATAAATCGTTGATAATAACCTTCCGGTTTATTAAATTTTCTTATAAATACCTCTTTAATCTCCTGAAGTGAAAGATACTTGGTTGTAGTACGTTCTTTCCCAAGAGCAAGACTAAAAAATGTTTTATTCACCATTGTATCAACCGTATCCGGTTTTTTTGACTCAGGATCGTTCACTGCCAATTCGGGAACATCATGACGCAATTGCTCGTTGTTATTTAAACCTGAATTTAATACAGCTTCTATAAAGCCATCTTCATCTTTGCAGCATCCATTTTTATCTGTAACACAAACTTCACAAAGGGTCCCCAGATCGAAACCAAGATTAAAATAATTCTCAATACTGTTGCCAAAACCTATGGTTCCGGGTAGAAAATTAGAAAAATAATTTATAACATACTTCTTTACTACCCCTTTACTAAAGTTACTTCGTAACAAGTCTCCAAGACATTCGTCATGCTCAGTTAAATTCAGCTCCATAAAAGACTGCAACAAAGCGTATTCAGATTGAAGAGATTTTTTTAATCTGCCAAGAAGCCCTTCCCTGTCAGCCCTATCTGTCAACGGTATCGGTTTCTCCAATATTTTATCCGCCCAGGCTATTGCCTCACGCATTTGTCCAATAGTAATATCACCGGTAACAACTGCACTTTCAGGAAATCTTCCTTCTATTAGACAAGCTATGGCCAAAATATATTTATGGTAGTCATAGCCCTGTGTCTTTGAATTAAAAACTGTTCGGCTACTGTATTTTTTATTCTTTATTTCATCTGCCATATCATCACGCCAGGCGATAGTGGATAAAAATATATCTCCGACTTTCCCTGAATCATCATGCCGGTAAAAATCGAGATTACGCATTAGAGCAAAATTCTCAGCATGCTCACCTGTTTTCATGTCTCCTATGACATACCATCCAAAGTCATCATACCAAGGGTGCAATTTACGTTCTCTAGTTCTATCTGCATAGATCCAGGTAGTATCATACTTTTCTTCAATGATAATTTTATCCATAAAGGGATAAGCTTCAATGAGTTCTAACGTCTCCTCATAGACATGCTCCCACTCCTTATTCGTTATCTTGTTCGGCATAATTTCTAAATTGATCATAATACCCACAGAACAACCCCTTTAAATCATAGATCAGGATAATAATAATTTCTTTAAAATTGAAAAATAATAGATAATTGGATTCTCTCTCTTTCATCAAGAATAGTCTCATTTAAAACCATGCCCCTATCCTTCCAGTGATTTTATCTTCTTTCGAAGCTCGTCTATAGTTTTCTTATTATCATCCAGAGCCTTATCCTTCTCTTCTATACTCCGTTCAAGCTCAGCAAGTTCATCCAGTATTTCATCTTCTACTATCATTACGTCATAAACCTCCTTTTCCTGCCCGGCCTGAAGCAAACGACGAATGACAGGTCGAAATTCTTCTGGAAAATCTTCCTCTTTCAAATTCAGATAGTGGGCATCCTGATCACGTTGTCTCTGATCGAAAATACTTAATAGAATTTCAAGTTTATTTCGCCGTTCTTCTTTTAGTGACGGGATTTGAATTACATAACTGTCATGAGTAAGACTTTCTATAAACGTCTCAGGATTAATAATTGGCTCATTTGTTATTCCGTCAAAATACTTCCTTTTTACCTTTATTATTGGAGCATCCGTATGCTCAAGCTTAGTTCCAAGAAAATATATTGTTTTAATTGGCAGGGGCTTTGTTTTTCCTTTTTTATCGGTATAGACATTCTCTTTATTCTGGTACTGTGTACCAAGATATCGTCTAAACCTCATTATATCGGTGTGAAATTTCGCTTTTTGTATCTCTATTATAACAAGTTCACTCTTCCCGTCAGGATACCTAAGCCTGGCTGTAAAATCTATCCTGAAAACAGTGAAATTCCTATGGTCATTTTTTATTCTTGTCTGCAGTTCTGTTGGAGCAAATTCAAGTTCCTCTATCTCGGTTCCCAGAATACTGGACAGAATTAGTTTTGCTATTTTCATATCTCCTATTAGATACTTAAAAACAACATCATATATTGGATTTGCTACCCGCATATTTAAACCCCTTTTATCTATCGCAATATTGTAAATTGTTTATCGCTATGATGTTCTTAATATACTCCAAAATAGTGTATTTTACAATCCAGAACGATTACAGCCTGAATTACAATAATACATTTTTATTTTTTTAAGCACTTTTATCCCTTTCTAATATAAAAATAAGAGTATTCCCATTTTATTATACAGGGAACTGCCAGGACTGGGACTGTACCCATACGCCCTACATCCTAATCTGAATGAATCATATATTATTGGGATTCCCCCACTTTATTTATGTGTTTCATGTGCTATAATAAAAGTATTGAAGGAGGTTTTCAAATGCCTATACCAGAAAAATCATACCATGACTATTTTACCTACACCCAGTATAAAAACTGGCCGGACAATGAGCGATGGGAACTAGTCGAAGGGCAGGCTTTTGATATGTCTCCTGCTCCCGGGATGACCCATCAGAATATTTCTCTGGAATTATCCAGACAAATAGCAAATTACCTGCAAGGGAAACCATGCAAAGTTTTTACCGCACCATTTGATGTTTTCCTTCCCTCACCTGACGAAAAGGAAGAAAATACCAGCACTATTCTGCAGCCGGATATAACAATCATTTGTGATGCCGCAAAACTAAGTGAGAAAGGATGTACTGGAGCTCCCGACATTGTAATTGAAATACTTTCTCCATCCAGTGCCTCAAGGGATCTTATAACAAAACTAGACCTTTATGAAAAGCATAGAATAAAAGAGTACTGGATTATTCATCCCGGTGATAAAATTGTCTGGAAATACGTACTTAACAAGGATACTTTCGGAAAGCCACTTATCTTTGACCATACCTTTAAACCATCATTTACCCTATTCCAGAATTTACAGATAGATTTAGC
>JAQIBN010000190.1 GCA_027859095.1 Spirochaetia bacterium
CTAAAGCACCGTTATTAGTAGCTATGGTGTCCAATTAAGGAGAAATTATGAATCTATCACCTAAAAATAAAGAAATTCTTTTAAGCGAATTTGAATTAATATTACCAAAATTCAAAACAAATATAGAATTAGGAAAAAAATTATACTATTTTAGCGCAATTTTTGGCATGATCCAACATTTATTGAATATAGAGTATGATGACTCATTAGTTTATTTACATCATGTATTACAATCAACACATTTAGCTTTTTCGAGCAGACTAAGTGCAATAAGTAAAAATGCTGAAAAACCAATTAAAATCTCAGATCAAATGATAGATAAATTATTTTCATTGATTAATGAACTATATATCTGTTTAGATAATGAAACTGATTACAATTCTATTCTAGAAAAAATGATTGTCCTGTCATATGCAACTACTGGAAATGGATTTTATTTATATGATAAAGGACTTCTAAAAATATAATGACTTTAATTGTTACTGAAGTGACACTAGATTGACACCAGAATTAAGATTACTATTGATAAAGAGAATTGAAAATCCTCGTGTCAACTGTTCAATCCTGTTCGGCGGCACCTAAATAAAAACCCTCTCCAATGGAGAGGGTTTTTTTATTGTTTAAATGTTTAGCGGTGTCTGTCCCTTCTTCTGACCTCACGCCTGCAAGATGATCTACAGCAGGACATGAAGTTGATTTAATCTTTGGCGATATAGCAATTAAGATTAAGTCAACAAAAAATATATCAGGCAAGCACTTGAAGGGACTTAAGGAATTAATGGAAGAAAAAATGTTTAAGAAGTATATTATTGTTTCCCGTGACCGCAATGAGGGTATTAAATGTCATTACTATGAAAATCTTTTTCATAAATTCTGGAATAAAGAGTTGTAATAACCATTTTCTACTGTCATGAATTACCAAAGGATTGTTTTTACAGTTAACAGGTGTTTGAACCTTGATTGAAGGATTAATGTATTCTGCGATTAAGAGAAATTAAAACAGTACTATAACTAATTTATTGTCAGTTTATTTTCGTTGAATTTATGTATCAGCATAGATATCAGGGATTGATAGGGAAGACCTTCCTGAATGGCCCGAACCTGTATTTTCTTAAAATCTCTTTCTGTCATCCGGATATTGATCCGCCTTTCCTTTTTTAACGAGGATCTGGCATAAACTTCATACTTCTCTTTAATAGTGCCATCAAAGTCAGAGACCCATTTATCCTGTTGAAGAGAATTATAAAGTTCCTCTTCTTCCCTATCCAAAAATTTAATATCATCACCCATGTTTATCTCCCAGGTATTTTTTTGTTGCCCTGCGGTCAGGGATAATTGTCTTCAGGAAAATAGTAGTATCATCTTCTACAAAGGGAACTGCAAATATGTAATCCTCTTTCTGAACATAAAAAATCATCTGATTTGGATATCTCTGCTCATTTGGATGTTTAACCCTGTCCAACAGATGTCCAAACTCAATTTCAATGACAATCTCCTCAAAAGAGATATTCCTTTGTTCCTGGAGAAGTTTATTCTTTTTATCATTCCAATCAAAGTTTTTATGCATGCCTATTGTATTCAATATAATCTTTTGTTTACATAAGAGCAAGTACAAGTTAAAATCTTACTGTTATTAATGGGGTTTTGCCACATTTTATATTTCTATGCGCAAATATCACGAAAGGCCCAATTCCCCTGATTTATTGGAATTCTTTTAGTGATATCAGGCTTTTGTGATGTGACCCTTTTTTACGATTGAATGGCTTTTTACGTAGGTGTTCTACCCTTATATTAGAGAAGAAGTATTAATTAAATTTAATTTTAGCACAGCGCAAAAAGCTGGATATATGAACTTAGGCTTGACAATTTTTCTAACATAGTCATTATGTAAGTAAATACTTACATATGGAGAAAATTTTGTGCGCAAAAGATCACACCTCACCGTCTAAAAAGAAAGCTCGACAGCGGATTATCGAAGCAGCCGCAGAATCCTTTCAATCTCTCGGTTATGCCAGAGCAACTACTCTAGAAATTGCGACCAAGGCAGGTGTTGCTGAAGTTACACTCTTTCGACATTTTGGGAATAAGCAAAAACTATTTAAGGCTGTATCTCAGCAAATAGGTGGGGGGCCAGGGCTGGATAAGATAGAAACGCAACTAACTTATAATCTGGAAACAGATCTTAGGTTTATAAGTCAACACATTCTTTCCTTCTTTTTAGCACAACAGGATGCAATTCGAATGTTGATGTTTGAATCCACCCATTTCCCAGAAATGAAGGAAGCATTAGCCCAAAGTCCAAGAGAGTCGCTTCACTTATTGGAACGATATTTCCAAAAACAAATAAAAGATGGCAAAATACGAAATATCAATACCGAAGCCACAGCTCAAGCTTTTTTGAGTATGCTCTTCGGCTATGCCATAGCTATAGAGCCTATACAGGATTTACTTCCGTCAAAAATAGATTATAAAGAATTAAGCGAAGAATTTGTTCATATTTTTATAACATGGTTAATAAAACCTATAAAACAACAAGGAGAATAAGATGGATATTAAAGAGTATTACAGTTGGTTAAAAAGAGATTGGGCAAAAACGGGTTTAATCGTTTCGATCTTTCTGTTTGCATTTCTGGTCGTGTTTGTTAAAAAAAGTGATTTTGTAATATTTCTTATTTTATTGCAAACACCTTTATACATGATTCATGAAACTGAAGAGTATATTTTTCCGGGCGGGTTTGGAAAATTCTTCAATGTGAATATCTTTAAACTGGATACAGAGGATAAACCCATAGACCAAAACTTTATATTTTACGTGAATATAGTTTTGATCTGGATTCTCTTACCTGCATTTGGGCTTCTAGCTACCATAAATTATCAATATGGGTTATGGATTCCCTACTTTTCACTTTTTGCAGGGGTGGCCCACATTGCTTTAGGAATTAAAGCCGGGAAGCTTTATAACCCGGGGTTAATTGTGAGTTTGGGATTGAATATTCCAGTAAGCATTTGGTCAATTTCTTATCTGACAAACAATCAAATTATCCACAACGCAATTCTGAATCCTCATCTGGCAATTGGGCTTGGGGTCAATTTGGTACTCCCGATAGTGGGGACGATTATGTATAAGAAGCACATCAAAAATAACCCTGTCTAATTTATTATTCTGTTAATCGCTTGTATAAAGTCTATCTATCAATTCCTGAAAGGGAAAAAGGAGTCACACAATGTTCGTTCAAAAGAAAAATTCACCTAAACAAATCTTTAGTAAAATCAGGGGCTTGATTAATCCCACGAATGTGATAGTCAAAAAGATCAGTCCCAGTATCAAAATTCTTCGCGATGTGCATATCCCAATCCGAAATGGCAGCTACTTGAGCGCAAATATTTATATGCCTTCACAAGCAGGAAAATTTCCTGCCTTGCTTTCCCTGCATCCTGCTCGCAAAGATGTCTTATGCAAAGATGGGTATATGCACATCCAATTTCGATTTGCACGCCAGCCAGGCAAGATTAATATTTCAGATGAAACCAGCTTCGAAGCCCCTGACCCCGATTTTTGGGCAACGAACGGTTATGTTGTGATCAATATCGACAAACGGGGCTTTGGTCTTTCGCCGAAAGGGGAAATACCCCAAGCATTCTTTGATCAAGACGAAATCCAAAATCTATATGATGCTGTTGAGTGGGCAGGTGTTCAGCCCTGGTCGAATGGAAATGTTGGGCTGCTCGGCGTTTCCTATTTGGCGATCAATCAATATAAAGTTGCTGCGATGAATCCTCCGCATCTCAAAGCGATTTGTCCATGGGAAGGGGTTTCAGACCTATATAAGGATTGGTTCTATCCAGGAGGTGTACGTGAAGATGGATTTACGCCATTCTTTTCAGGACGCATCCAGCAATTTGGTTATGCCATGGATCTACGAAAAGAACAAACTAGTCACGAGACGAGAGACGACTGGTGGCAATCCTTTGTGCCTGACTATGAGAAGATCACCGTGCCAATGCTGAACTGTATCAGCTTTGCCTCCCAAATGATGCATACCCGGGGTAGTCAAAGAGTCTATCAACGTGCAGGCTCCGAGCACAAATGGCTGTATACTTATCGCGGTGGCGAATGGACTGCCTATTACAGTACCGAAGTGAATGCCTTGATGCTGAAATTCTTTGACCACTTCCTGAAAGGCTTTGACAACGGGATGTTGGAACATCCCAAAGTGCGCCTGGAAATACGGGAGTTTGGGGACGAAGTCAGAGAAGTCCGCTACGAGAACCAATGGCCTCCCGAAAACATTAAATGGACACCATTCTATCTGGATGGGAAGAACGCATCCCTATCTACAACACCCGATTATCCTAATTTTGAAAGTACGTTTGATCTCGCAAAAGATAGTCTCCAGTATTCCTATATTTTCGACAAGGACACCGAAATTGTCGGATCGTTGAAGTTGAGCCTTTATATTGAGCTCGAAGACTGTGAAGATGCCAATATCTTTGCTGGAATTCAAAAATTTCATAATGGCAGGGAAGTTAACTTTGACGGCACCTATGGCTTCCCCAATGATATTGTGACCAAAACCGCAATGTGTGTTGCTCTGCGAACGGTGAACGAGTCTCTGAGTACGGCTTACTCACCCGAACATGATTTTGATAAGCTCAAACCCATCAAGAAGGGTGAAGTTGTCAAACTGGAACTCCAATTTGAACCATCGGCAACTTTTTTTCGTAAAGGCGATGAACTACGATTGGTCTTGCAGGGACAATACTTTATCAGCGGCCTAAAAATTAACCAACCATTTACATATAAGGGGAATACCAAAGGCAGATGTAAAGTATACTCATCTTTAAAGCTTCGTAGTGAGCTTTTGATGCCAGTCATTGAGAAGTAACACTTACTGCTTTTGAATATACGATCAGCTCAGGGAAACTGTTATTTTCCCTGGGCCAGCCAGCCCAATGGCATCACATCTATGTGAGGATATACAGCATAGCTACTGTTGATTATCATGATAACTAGTGGTAGTATTGCGTATTATTCATGGAGATAATATGAAATATAGAAGAAATATCGATTTACCCCGCCTTTTGGAGAATAAATCTGTTCTTTTACTTGGTGCCAGATCTACTGGTAAGAGTTTTTATATCAGAAATCAATTGAATAATATTTATTATATAAATCTTCTAAAATCCAGTGAATTCCTTTTACTAAGTAGTGATCCCGATGAATTGGAAAATATTGCTAAGTTTAATAAAGACAAAATAATTGTAATAGATGAAATTCAAAAACTTCCTCAGCTATTGGATAATGTACATCGTTTAATAGAGGAATATGGAGTAAAATTCCTTCTTACTGGATCAAGTGTAAGAAAATTAAAATCGACAGGAGTAAATCTTTTAGCCGGAAGAGCGTGGCCTGCAAGAATGCTTCCTTTGAACTATTCCGAAATTATTGAGAAAGACGGGGAATTTAATTTGACAAAAATGCTTAAGTACGGTTCGTTACCCCAGGTATGGAATAGCCAAATGCCGGTAGAGGAGCTAGATGGTTATTTTCAAACTTACATTGATCTGGAAATAAAGGCCGAAGGTATAATTAGAAAAATCCCTGCATTTTCAAGGTTTTTAAAAACAGCAGCCCTCTCTTCTGGTGAACTTTTAAATTATGAAAATATTTCTTCTGATGCCCAGACTCCGGCTTCTACAGTTCGGGATCATTATAAAGTATTGGAAGATACTCTTATTGGTTTTAACCTAGATCCCTGGACTGAATCTAAAAAACGTAAAGCTATTAAGAGATCAAAGTTCTATTTCTTTGATATTGGTGTTTTGAATTTTGCTTCAGGGATAACCCCTTCTTCTGAAAATTCAACAGAATGGGGCAGTCGTTTTGAGCATTTTATAATTAATGAGTTTAATTGTATCAATCTTTACCAAAGAAGAAAGTTAACCAT
Source organism: Spirochaetia bacterium (assembly GCA_027859095.1). Classification (GTDB taxonomy): domain Bacteria; phylum Spirochaetota; class Spirochaetia; order B11-G9; family B11-G9; genus JAJRQE01. The sequence goes on from JAQIBN010000190.1 coordinate 5,949, forward strand.
AAATTATTGGCGTTCTACAGCAGGACATGAAGTTGATTTAATCTTTGGCGATATAGCAATTGAGATTAAGTCAACAAAAAATATATCAGGCAAGCACTTGAAGGGACTTAAGGCCATAATGGAAGAAAATAAGTTTAAAAAGTATATTGTTATTTCCCGTGATCACAATGAGCGCATTATTGAGGGTATTGAATGTCATTACTATGAAAATATCTTTCATAAATTCTGGAATAAAGAGTTGTAGAACAGACGTGTTTAATAGTACAGACGTAGCATGCTAAGGCCGCATAGCCGAGCAGCAACGAAGTTGCGACCAGGCTACGTCTCTACACTATTCAACAATTATTCTAAAATATCTTTTCTTTCCGGCTTTCAACAACAGTTCATCATCCTCAAGGAATGAAATATCTATACTTTTATTTATATCTGTAATTTTTACTTCATTTATGGATGCACCACCCTGGGTTACAAGTCTTCTGGCCTCGCCCCTGGAGCTGCAAAGAGCTGTCCGTGCATATAAATCCATTACATTTATACCAGACTCAAGTTCAGTCCTGTCTATGGTTATTGATGGTATTGAGCTTTTGTCTAATGCAGCACTTCCCTGAACTGAAAAGGCAGCTTTGGCAGCTTCTTTTGCTTTTTCTGCCTCCTCTTCTCCATGAACGATACTTGTATATTCATAGGCAAGAACTTCTTTAGCTTTATTAATCTCCTGATCCTTCAATTTCTCCAGCTCTGCTATTTCCTCCATAGGAAGAAAGGTAAAAAGCTTTAGGAATCTGCCCACATCAGCATCTGCAACATTTCGCCAGTATTGATAAAATTCATAAGGGCTGAACATTTCAGGATCAAGAAAAACTGCACCCTTCTCTGTTTTACCCATCTTTTTACCATCCGAGCGGGTTACCAATGGGAAAGTCAGACCATATACTTCGGCCCCTGCCATTCGCCTGGTAAGTTCTATACCTGCAACAATATTACCCCACTGGTCATCACCGCCCATCTGCATTGTGCAGCCATGATCCCTATAGAGAGTCAGAAAATCGTAGGATTGAAGAAGCTGATAGTTAAACTCAATAAAACTCAAGCCTGTTTCCATACGCATCTTGTAGGATTCAAAGCTGAGCATACGGTTTACAGAAAAATGTTTACCAACATCCCGGAGGAACTCAAGGTAGTTCAAAGATCCAAGCCAGTCATAGTTATTTACCATTATAGCCTTACCAATACTTGTGTTGTCACCTGAAAAATCCACTACTGTAGAAAGCTGCTTCTTAATACAACCAGCGTTGTAGGCTATCTGCTCCACTGTAAGCATCTTCCTCATCTCTGTCTTCCCTGAAGGATCACCAATCATAGAAGTGCCCCCTCCAACTACAGCAATGGGATTGTGCCCTGCTTTCTGAAGATGATGCATGGCAAAGAATGGTACCATATGTCCTACATGCAGACTCGATCCAGTAGGATCTACTCCAACATAAAATGTTACCGGGCCTTCATCCATTTTTTGCGTTAAAGCTTCTAAATTGGTACACTGCTTAAAAAAACCGCGTTCTATTACTGTATCTAATCCTTTTGCCATTACTATACCCTTGTGTACTCTTTGTTTGCTTTTCTAATTCGTTCAGAAAGCTCAGATATGGGAACACGTTCCTGTTCCATGGAATCTCTAAACCGAAGAGTAACTGTATTATCCTCTTTGGTATCGTAATCCACAGTTACGCAGTAAGGGGTTCCAACTTCATCCATACGCCTGTATCTCCGGCCAATTGCCCCGGACTGATCATAGAATGTTGAGAAATCCTCTCTTAGACTTTTTTCTATCCCTTCTGCCAGTTCCTTAATTCCATCTTTTTTTACCAAAGGAAGAACAGCAACTGTTATGGGTGCAAGCTCCGGATGAATATGAAGAACTGTACGAGCATCACCACCCTCGAGTTCCTGCTCTTCATAGGCGTCCGAAAGAACCATAAGAACTGTTCTGGTTAAACCAGCGGAAGTTTCAATTACATAGGGCAGAAATCGTTCATGGGTCTGATCATCCAGATATGTAAGATCTTTTCCTGAAAATTCTGCATGCCGGGATAAATCAAAATCAGTACGGGAATGAATGCCCTCTAACTCCTGCCATCCCATTGGAAATTCATATTCAATATCAAAGGCATCTTTTGCATAATGAGCAAGCTCATCACTGCCATGCTGATGGAATTTAAGTTTTGTATTTCGTATTCCCAATCTGTCATAGTATTTAATTCTGGAATCCTTCCAGTATGCAAACCATTTTTCATCTTCACCAGGTTTTACAAAAAACTGCATTTCCATCTGCTCAAATTCTACAGTACGGAAAATAAAGTTTTTTGTAGTTATTTCATTTCTAAAAGCCTTTCCTACCTGGGCAATTCCAAAAGGTATTTTAACTCTGCTGGTTTGAACTACATTTTTAAAGTTGGCAAAAATACCCTGAGCTGTTTCCGGCCTTAGATAAATAATACTTCCGGATTCTGCAACTGGTCCAAGATGAGTAGAAAACATCATGTTAAACTGTCTGGGTTCTGTAAAACTATCCTTAGCACCACAGGTCGGACAAGCTGCTGCAAGATCAATATGATCAGACCTGAATCTGGCTTTACATTCCTTACAATCAACCATAGGGTCGGTAAAACTATCAACATGTCCAGAAGCCTCCCAAACGCGAGGGTGCATCATAATAGATGCATCAAGACCCACAATATTATCCTGGAGCTGAGTCATTTCCTTCCACCAGTAATCCCTTATATTGTTCTTTAGTGATACACCCAAGGGACCATAATCCCAGGCTCCAGCCATGCCCCCATATATTTCACTGGACTGATATACAATACCCCTGCGCTTACAAAGGGATACAAGTTTGTCCATTGTTACTTCTTTTGTTTTTTCTTCTTTATTACTGGCCATTGTTACCCTCTTGTTCTTCCTCATTTTTTGCTGCATCTTTTAACAGACTAATAACATGATCAATTCTTTCCAAAGCTTTATCCACTCCTAACAGACGGAGAGAACCAAAAATAGGAGGAGAAACTTTACTTCCGGAAATAGCTACTCTAAGAGGCATTAACATAGAACCCAGTTTAACCTTAACTTCCTCTGATTTCTTACGAAAAAGTTCTTCATTTTCCTCATCAGTTCTGGATGAAAACCCTTTCACAAGCTCTCTGGCTCCTTCAAGGGCTATTATTGTACCTTTAAAATCCATTTTTTTTGGTATAATATCTGTTAGTGTATAATTACCAATATCTTTAAATAAAAACCTGGCCAATTCAGAAATATCACTAATAAAATGAAGTCGTTCTGTCATAATAGACATCATATTTTTTATAATAAGCATCTCTTTTTCTGTTACTTCTTCAGAAATAATTCCATCTTTTTTAAGATAGGGTATGACCTCTTCTATAAGATCTGCTTCTGATTTTTTTCTAATATACTGGCCATTAAACCATTCAAGTTTTTTATAGTCAAAAACACCAGGAGATTTGCTTATTTTTTCAAGAGAAAATAATTCTTCCAGTTCCTCTTTTGTAAAAAACTCCCTGCTGTCATCAAATGCCCAACCAACCATAGTTACATAGTTAATTATTGCTTCCGGCAGATAACCCCTTTTTCTAAAATCCACAACACTTGTAGAACCATGTCTTTTAGACAATTTCTGTCCATCTTTACCCATAACCATAGGAAGATGGCAGTAAAAAGGAGGTTCCCATCCGAAAGCTTTGTAAAGAAGAACATGCATTGCTCCAGAGGGAATCCACTCCTGAGCTCTAAGGATATGAGTTATTTCCATTAAATGATCATCCACAACATTTGCCAAATGATATGTGGGGAATCCATCAGATTTCATTAGAACAGGATCAGGGGAAATATCCTTATTTTTTCTGGTAACGGTACCAAGTAAAACGTCATCAAAAGAAGTTTTGCCTTCCAGAGGGATTTTCAATCTTATAACAGATGTTAAACCATCTTTTTCATTTTTGTCTCTTTCCTCTTTTGTTAAATCCCTGCAATGCCTGTCGTATCCATAGGATAGTTTCTCTTTTTTTTGTACTTCTCTTAAATTATCAAGCCTTTCAGAACTACAGTAACAATGATAGGCCATACCCTCATCAACTAACTGATCTGCATACTTTCTGTATAAATCTGTTCGTTTTGATTGTACATAGGGGCCAAAGTCACCTCCCTTTTCAGGGCCTTCATCCCAATTTATACCAAGCCATTCGAGAGTATCGTATAGATCTTTAAGAGATTCTTCACTAAAACGCTCTCTATCAGTATCTTCCACTCTTAAAATAAATTTCCCACCCATAGACCTGGCAAAAAAATAGTTAAAAAGGGCAGTTCTAACTCCCCCAATATGCTGTAATCCTGTAGGAGATGGGGCATATCTTACTCTTACTTCCATTTATTATTCCTTATACAGCCAATCGATGGCTTCTTTTGAAAATTTATTTAAAACAAGAACAAGAACATTATCTTTAATGCTATCTAATTCCATTTCCATCTTTTCCCTTTTATAGGTTAAACTAAGTTCCTTTCGCCCTACACCGACACAGTCAAATTTACCATTATTATCCAATTCAACAAACGGATTTAACGAATAGATAACAAGGAGTTTAAGTATAGCAGGTACTTTACTATTGCACAAAATAAGAAAAGAATTTGCTGCTTCATCTCTTTTATTATTTAGTAGCAATGAAAAAGAGTATAAAAATCTAACCCAGACTTCATTATTTACACCCTTTATATTAATAAATTCACCAAAAAAGACTTCCATTTTTTCAGGGTCACCATCCATAAATCCAGGAACACTCAAGGGTATAACCATTTTTTTTACTAAACCTGGTTTTTCCTTTCGCAGAAATTCCTCAAGTTTTGTAATTCCAGTCATATCAGATTTAATCAGATAGGTATTTGCAAGTATTTTAACCAAATGTCTATAAATATTTTTCTTTTCATATATACTTTTCTCCAGGTATAAAACCAAGTTGTCCCAATTTTCAGATTCCAACAGAGAAAACATTTTCCAATTTATAATAAAATAGATGTCAATAGAGCCAATAGCAAGAACAAATATAAGGAATAAATACCAGCTGTCTTTAAAGAATCCCTGGCTATAAACTCCTCCAAGCATAAAAAAAGGCATTAAAGTAACGACTAAAAACGAAAAAAACACAACAATATTGAATAAAATGAAAATTGTCTTAAATTTCAACTAAAACTCTCCTATAATATATAAGAGAGAGTTTACTTATTTCACTCTAAGGGGTCAACGGGATATTATTAATGAATAAAGTATCTTTAGAAAATCTAAAAATAGATTCATATATAGATCAGCCAGTATTTCTGGATGAAAAATATATTTTATTATCACCAGATATTTCTATATCAGGAGAGATGATTCAGCGACTTAAGAAATGGGATTTTACTGAGGTTAAAACTAATGGAATCCCGTTTGAAGGGAACTCAATAGGAAATAACTCAAATGGAGCATCTGAAACTGTTGAATCTCACGAACAAGAAACTGAAGAACAAAAAATTATCAATGATTTTACCAAGGGATGTGTGGCCTTTCTAACCAGGTATTATGATAATTTTAGAGAACTGGATACACTCCCATTGGCTCCAATTTCTGAGAAAGCAAAAGAAATTATTTTCCAGCTTAAAGAACATAAGGATTTATTGCTGAATATTAACTCTGAAGTATCAGAATCTGAATCCTATATTATTCATCACAGTATAAAAACAACTTTTCTTGTTTTAGCCATAGCAGATTTTTTAAAATTTCCAATTCATAAACAAATTGAAATTGGTATTGCTGCAATGCTCCATAAACTGGGTATGCTTTTACTGCCATCCAAGCTTTATGAAAAACAAGTTGCTCTCACTGACAAAGAGCTTCAGGTAATTAGAACACATCCAGTAATAAGCTATAAAACTCTAAAACAAGCAGAATTCCCTGTTTCAATTTATATTGCAATTCTTGAACATCATGAACATATGAACGGAAGTGGTTACCCAAGAAAACTTACTGGGGACAAGATATCATTAAACGGGAAAATACTGTCTGTGGCCTCTGCATTTGCAGCTGCAACGACAAAGCGCCCATACAGAAGCGGACTGGACGGCCATTCAGGTATTATGGATCTTTTAAAAAGCAAAGGAACAAAATACGATGAAAATATATTAAGGACCCTTGTCTATATTATGTCATTGTACCCAATAGGAACTTATGTAAAACTTTCAAACTCTACTATTGCCCTGGTTATCAAAACCAACCTGACTACTCCTAAACACCCTATTTTAAAACTTTTAATGGATGAAAAAGAAATACCTTATACTAATAAACCTATATTACAAACACGACCTGAAGATGATATTCAAATAACAGGGACTCTGAAGAAAGAAGAAATTGAAATATTAAAAGCAAAGCTTAATTTACATTAAAGAGAGCGCTATAATTTGCGCCTCTAACATGGAAAAAGAAGAAATGCTTGTTGACATACGAACATGATTACTATAATTTT
>JAQIBN010000024.1 GCA_027859095.1 Spirochaetia bacterium
ACATCGATGATATTAAGATCACCAGTCAACATAATAGATTCCTCAGGATAATCACCTCTGGAATACACTGTATTTATACCTGCTTGCTCTGTTCTAAATCCAAAAGTCATATTCTGAATTTGCTGAGTTGGTACATTATAGTTTTTTTCGATACCGAAAGGCAGTTTAAATTGAAGCCCCGGTCCCGTCATTCTATTATATTTACCCAGCTGCAGTACAACTGCCTGCTCAGTCTGGTCAACTATATAGAAACTTGACATAACAAGACTAAGGGCTGCAATTATAATGATCACAACAATAACGAGTTTTGGTTTCATTTTAAACTGCGGCATTGGCGTCACATTTTGCTCGGACATATATCCTCCTTTAAAAGATTAAATCATATAGATTCAAAATACCCACAGAGTCATATTGAGTCAAGGGAATTAACTGTTCAGTGATAAGTTTGACTCGTTCGTAAGCGATAATGTCCTAATAAGGTGTAATCTCTTTTTATGGAGGTTCCTTGTACACCGCCCGAACATGATTCAGTTAAAGCTCCTCCTATGCCTAATAGTGTCTGAAACTTTTTATCAGGGTTAAGAATAAGGTTAATATCTTTATATCTATTTGGAGGATTAGTATAAACCTCCATTTTTTCCAGGGGAGTTCTGCCTCTTATTGTGGCAAAAGCACGAATTTGCATTTTCAACCTTTAATTATGCCGGCGATAAAAGCCGGCATGTTAAAATTTCTTAAATATTATTTCTGAAGCCTGTCAGTTATCCGTTTGTTTCCCCAGGTCATTGAAATTATGATGACAAACAGGATCCAGGCCATGGCTGAAGCCTTTCCAAAGCGGTTAAAATTGAAACCTGTAGCCAGGAGATAGTATGCGCTGGTAAGACCTGAGTTTTGAGGCCCTCCCATCTGTTCATAACCTCTCATCAGCACGAAGGGTTCCTCGAAAAGCTGCATTCCTCCTATTATGCTCATGGAAACAGCAAAGAAGATAATGGGTATTAATAATGGAATAGTAACCTTCAAATGTTTCTGTATCCCGGTTGCTCCATCAATCTCAGCCGCCTCATACAGCTGCTTATCTATTGACTGTAACCCCGCCATATAAATTATTGTATTCCAGCCTATATATCGCCAGTTTACCATAATGGCTATGCTGGTCTTAATTGCAATTGGGTCCTGCAGCCATTTTACCTTTGGAAATCCCAGTAAATCTACAATGATATAATTTAACCAGCCATAATTCTGTTCAAACAACTGACCAAAAACCAGTGCAATAACAACTGTACTTGTTATAAAGGGGAGAAAATATAATATTTTAAAAAAGTTTCTACCCATTAATTTACTGCTGTTTAGGAAGATAGCAAGAGAAATGGCAAAGACATGTTGAAGCATGGATCCAAATATTAAAAGTACAAATGTTGTCCACAGTGACTGTAAAAAGAATGGATCCGTAGTCAGAAGTTTTGTAAAATTGCTAATTCCCCGAAATTCCTGGGGTCCCGATATTGTCCATTTGAATAAAGACATAGTTAGAGAATATCCAATAGGAAACAGGGCAAATATCATGAAGAGGATAAAGAAAGGGCTGATAAATAAATAGGGAGCTATTTTTTGTTGTCTTAGTAACATTTTCTACCCCTTCACGCTTCCGGCGGTCATGCCGGATATTATTTGTTTGTTGAATACGATAAAGACTATAATTATCGGAAGTACAGCCAGTACCGTTCCAGCCATCAAACCTCCACGATCCCCATCCATCTGCATAAAAAGCTTGGATAAAGCAACAGGAAGAGTGGTTTTCTCGGTATTTGGAAGCATTACCAATGCACCGAGGAAGTTATTCCAGCTACCGATAAATGTAACAATTCCAAGAATAGCAATTCCAGCCTTAGAAAGAGGAAATGCTACCTTCATCAATATTCCGAACTCGCTTAAACCATCTATTCGTGCTGCATCCATGAGTGAATTAGGTATTGCATCCTGCATAAACTGGGTCATCAGGAATATTCCAAAAGCACTTGCCATTCCGGGAACAATCAAAGGAAGCCATGTTCCATACCACTTAAAGAAAACCATCATCTTAAAAAAGGGGATAATATTTAAAAACGGTGGAATAGCCATTGTACTTAGGATAAAAAGAAAGATTGCTTTCTTTCCTTTAAACTCATATTTTGCCAGTGCAAATCCTCCCATTGTGCAAAAGAAAATCACTCCTACTGTAGAGAGAAGGGCTATACCGGAACTGTTGAAAAAATTGGTCAGAAAGGGAATATCTTCAAATAGAGCCTGAATATTATGTATTAACGATGATTTGAAGAATATATGTGGTGGATGTGTATAGAATTTTGTACCAGGAACTGTCGATAATACAAACATGTAGTAAAAAGGGAAAGCAAATATAAAGGCAAATATAAGCAGTAATACATATATTACAGCATTATTTATATTCTGGCCCAAGGATCTGATTGTTTTAGTCATTATATAATCCTTATTAATAATTAACAGGAAGCCTGTTCAGAGGCCAGGCTTCCTGGAAGAAAAATTAGTCTGCTATTGCAGTAATCTTTGAAAGTGCAGTTTGATAGGCATCCTCTGTACTAACATCATTAACGACAACATCTGTTATTGCGTTTCCGAAGATTGAAAGTACCGCTGCATCATATTCGCTCACAGAAGCACTTGGAATATTCCTCGCAATATCAGCATATATTTCACGAATTTTCTGGCCACCGAAATATGGTACTGGCTCACTCATTATAGGATCATCATATACAGTTGTTAAAGCAGGAAAAGCATCGATTTCTGCAAATGTAGTTAATTGTGCAATGGGGCTAGTTGAAAGATATTTTATTACTTCCCATGCGGCAGCTTTTTGCTCATCTGCAACTTTTTCAGGGATTGACAGATATGTACCTCCAAGAGCAGCATAAGTTTTTCCAGGAAGATGAGATACTCTCCAATCACCAGCAAGATCGGGAGCTATCCATGCTTTAAGTCCGCCACCGAACCATGCACCATTAACCATTGTTGCTACAGTTCCATCTGCAAAACCCTGAACCCATGGACCTGTCCAGGCACCTATATCAGCATCAATTCCTGCTGAGCGAATATCTTTTACTAATTTAAGGGTATTAATAAATTTATCTTTTGGCTGAAGTGCATTTCCATCCTTGTCAAACCATCCACCCTTACCGCCATTAAGTGGTGTCATTGCCACATCATTAGGATTAGTAATCGCGTATTGATCAATGGTTCCATCCCCATCTTTATCTATTGTAAGCTTCTTTCCAACTTCGATATAATCATTCCATGATGAAAGATTTTCGACTGAAACACCGGCTGCATCTATAAGACTTTTTCTGTAAAAAAGAACTGCAGGTGCAATATCCACTGGGAATGCTACCAGTCTGCCTTTGGATGTTGTAGCATTGGACATAGCGAATTTAACCAAATCTGCTCCGATTTCTATACCATTAAAAGGAGCTGCAGCCAGATCGATAATCCTCCACCCTCCACAAATTTAGCAATATAACCAACCTCAAGAGCTTCAATATCATTTGTAGCCTCTCCTGCTGCCAGAACAGTTGTCAACCTGTCATGATGGCCACCGAAGTCGGCAGTCTGAAACTCAAATGTAATATTTGGGAATTTGGATTTGAAATCCTCAGTAGCAAATACTGCCTTATAAGCAATTTCAAGTTCTCCATATCCACCAATACTTAATACATATTCCTTGTTTGGGTCAAAAGCAGGGAAAGCAGATTCTGCTGACTGTGCATCCTTACCCTTCGAACAGGAAATTGTAACAATAGATACGAATGCAACGAGTAACACTAATAAAAAGATCCCTAACTGTTTCTTCTTCATAAAACCTTCCTCCAAAATTAATGTGAACTAAATCGAATTTTACTCACTTTATATCAATCTTTATTAGTTGTCAATAGAAACATTCATAATATCTACTTAATAAACTTAAAATACACATATTATCTAATACAGCATAAGTATATATATAAATTGCAATTAAGTTTCTAATAAAAACATAGACATTACACTCTAGCTGTGTTAAAATTACATTGTATTAACTATAATTTTTTAGTGAGGTTTTTAACTACCTCAAAAGACAAAGAGATTAAAATATGAAGAAAAATGATATTTATTTAGGCAATACCCGTCTGTTCGACAGTCAGGCTTCTGTTACGGGAGATTTTATTGAAATAAAGAAAGAAAAATTTTACAGGATTATGAACTATAATCAAATGCCTGATTTTTTCATGACTATAGTCAGTTATAATGATCATTGGATGTTTATATCCAGTACTGGATCATTATCTGCCGGAAGAAAAAATAGGGATAATGCTTTGTTCCCATATTATACTGACGACAAGATCCATGATTACTGTGGAATTACAGGCAGCAAAACTATAATTATTGTTGAAAAAGCTGGAAAAAGATTTTTATGGGAGCCATTTTCCAAAGAACTGAGTAATATATACAAATTGGAAAGAAATATCTACAAGAGTGAATATGGGGATAAGATTATTTTTGAAGAAATTAATTATGATCTGAATGTTAGCTTCCAATACTCCTGGTACAGCAGCGAAAAATTCGGATTCATTAAAAAATCTAAAATAACCAATCTTAGTGTTGGATCATTAAAACTGATGGTACTTGATGGAATACAGAACATTCTCCCAAGTGGAGTTCATTACAATTTTCAGAATGAGTATAGTAATCTTCTGGACGGCTATAAAAAAAATGAATTAATTGAGCAAACAGGTCTTGGACTTTATATGCTCAGCTCAATCCCTGTTGACAAAGCTGAGCCAAGCGAATCTCTAATTGCAACTACTGTCTGGTCAGAAGGTCTTGAGGATAAAAATATTCTAATTTCAGCTAATCAGGTTCAAAATTTTAAAAAAGGTCTGGATGTTCATACAGAAACTTCTGTCAGAGCCGTCCGGGGAGCCTATTATGTAACTTCAGAATTAACCTTTGGATCCAATAAGAATCAGGAATGGATAATTGTTGCTGAGATCAATCAGAGCTCCTCTGATGTCGCAAACCTTAATAACTTCCTAAAGAATAAAGAATCTTTTCAGGAAATTATTAACACCGATGTTCAAAAGGGGACCACTGCTCTGGTTAAAATAGTAGCAGGTGCAGATGGTCTTCAAAGCAGCAATGAGAAGCTTTGTTCAGCCAGGCATTTTTCAAATACTCTTTTTAATATTATGCGGGGAGGTGTTTTTCTTAATAACTATATTATTGATACTAATGATTTTGAGGAATTTGTAACCTTAAGCAATAAAAAAGTCAGTTTAGAACTTCTATATATTTTTGATAAGCTTCCGGCAGAAATTACAAATGCAGAACTAATTAAGCTAGCTGAAGAAAACGGTAATTCTGATTTTATTAGACTAAGTTATGAATACCTGCCTTTAACCTTCAGCAGAAGACATGGAGATCCAAGCCGTCCCTGGAATATTTTTTCTATTGAAAATAAAAATGAGGATGGATCACCAAAATCAGATTTTCAGGGTAACTGGCGTGATATTTTCCAGAACTGGGAAGCTCTCTCCCTGTCTTATCCGGAATATATTCAGAATATGATCAGCAAGTTTGTAAACGCTTCTACCGCTGACGGTTACAATCCCTACCGTATTATGCGCAATGGTATTGATTGGGAATCTCCTGATCCTGATGATCAATGGGCTTATATCGGTTATTGGGGTGATCATCAGATAATCTATCTCCAAAAACTTCTGGAGTTATCTGACAAATACAACCCCGGCAATATTGATAAGTTCCTTTCGAAGGAAATCTTTGCTTACGCTAATGTTCCATACGTGATCAAATCCTATGATAAAATATTAAATAATCCACAGGATACTATTGAATTTGATCATAAGAAAAATGAAACGATAAGGGCTGTAGTTGAGGAAAATGGCAGCGATGGTCGATTATTATCGGATCATGAGAACAGAATTTATTACGTAAATTTAACTGAAAAAATTCTTGTCAGCCTCCTGGCTAAATTGAGTAACTTTGTTCCGGAAGCTGGAATTTGGATGAATACCCAACGTCCTGAGTGGAATGACGCAAACAATGCACTTGTCGGTAATGGAGCGTCTATGGTAACTCTCTACTACCTCCGCCGGTATTTAAAGTTCTGGAACGATAAATATAATAATATTTCTAATACCAATATCACTATTTCAGAGGAAGTCAGAACTCTGTTCGATAGTATTTTCAATTTATTTACCGAAAACCTCTCTATCCTAAAGACCGGATTTTCCGATAAAACCCGTCGATTTTTTATTGATACCCTGGGGAAAGCGGGAACGGAATATAGAAATATTATATATAAAAAGTCATTCTCTGGAGTCAGGAAGGCAATAAGTATTGACGCTCTTGAGAAATTTACACGAACAGCACTTGCATATATCGATCAATCAATTAAAGTTAACAAACGGAATGATGGGCTTTATCATGCCTATAATCTACTTTCCTTCAACAATGAAGGTGTATCAATTCGTCATTTATATGAAATGCTTGAAGGTCAGGTTGCTGTTCTTAGTTCCGGATATCTAAGCCCTGAAGAAAGTCTGGATGTACTTGATTCTCTCAAATCGAGTAAGTTGTTCAGACAACATCAATATAGCTATTTGCTTTATCCAGATCGTGAACTGCCTAAATTTTATGAAAAAAACAATATTCCAGGGAATCGTTTAAAAGAGTCAAAACTGTTGGGCTTAATGATCACGAACAATGATTCATCTATAATCAAGGCTGATAATTCGGGGAATTATCATTTCCATGCTTCAATTCGTAATGCAAATGCACTTGATTATGCACTTAGCGCATTAACTGCTGATCGTTATGATGAAACTTCGAAAGAAGAAAAAGCAATAATTCTTGCCATCTATGAAGAAATGTTTGACCATAAGTCTTTTACAGGTAGATCAGGGACTTTTTACGGTTATGAAGGTCTAGGCAGTATTTATTGGCACATGGTTTCAAAGCTATTGCTTGCAGTAGAGGAAGTCTTTTTTGAATCTGTTGATAGTGAAAAAGACAGTGACATTATTGGCGAACTTAAAGATCATTATTATGAAATAAAGGCAGGTATTGGTTTATACAAATCTCCCGAGCTATATGGCGCATTTCCGACGGATGCCTATTCTCATACTCCAGGGAATGGGGGTGTAAAACAACCTGGGTTTTACCCTATGTCAGGTTCCTGTTATATACACATTGACGGATCATAGAAAGATACTCATCTCTTTTAGAAATGGGCAAAAACAGGAGATCTCAAGTAATACCATTGGCAGGCAGATTAGTAGATTAATTTTTAATCGCAATAATGAAGTTGAACTTGTAGAAGTCTTTATAAGTAAATTATAATAGATAAGCATAGGAATAGAACCTGTCAATGTTTTGTTTTCTGATTTGTAAGATTCCAGACTTAACAGGCGTTATAGGATTGTCAAGAAAGAGGTCACCATTGCGTATCGTTCAAAACAGTAATAATATAATCAGGGTACTCAAGTCAATCTGGCTCAAGCCAGGTATTAGTAGAATTGAAATATCAAAGCAGATTGGATTGGATAAATCTACTATAACTGTTGTAGTAAACAGGTTAAAGACCTTGGGTTTTATTGAAGAAATTTCTGAGTCTCTTACTCCTTATATCGGTGGTAGAAAACCCATAGGACTGAAGATTTCTGAAGATATAGGAATTATTCTAGGTCTTGAGATTCAGACTGATTATTTTATAGCAATTCTTATTGGGGTAAATGGAGAAATAATACAAAGAATTAAGGGGAAAGTGAGAGAGGGAAGAAGTTTTTTGGATACTTTTCTGGATATATATAGAGCAATATTTAAAAAAATTGAAGAAACTGGACTTCCGCTTCTTGGAATTGGTATTGGAACATCGGGAATTATTGACACCCATGAGGGTGTTATCTGCGATTCTAATCCCCTTGGTATTCATGTAGCGGAAAATTTTTCAGAAGAAATAAAAGCATTCATTCATGTACCGGTATTTATCGAAAATGATGCAAACTGCGGATGCTGGGCAGAATTAGCTTTTCCTGAGAATGATCGTCCTCAGGATTTTCTTTTTGTTCTTGGAGAATTTAGAAAAGCAAGATTTTTTGGAGACCGAACCCATTTACTGGCCATCGGGATGGGGATAGTCATTAAGGGGCAGGTTCATCATGGGAAAGAATTTTCGGCAGGGGAATACCAGAGTCCACAATGGCTTCCCGAAAATAAAACGCAATTCTCAATGACGGATAAAGAACTTTCTGAAATTAAGACTGATAGAGATATAGTCAACCGTGTAAAAGCAGAACTATGCAGGGATGTTGCATATCTGGTTAACATTCTCAATTTAACGCAGGTTTCTTTAGCTGGAGGCCTAGCCGATTATGTTGATGAGTTAATGCCCTATTTAAAGGAAGAGGTCAAACGGAACTGGTCCTATGAAAAACATAATGACTTAGTAATTCGTGTTGCACCTAAGGGTGAAGATACAGTGGCATATGGAGCAGCAATAATGCTTATGGAGCATCTTTTTCTTACCTATGAAAATCCCTCAGAGAATCCATGGTCTCAAAAAGTCGGAATTGAGCTCTTTAACAGTTTTTCCACCCTGATAAAACCAGGGGTTTAGTTTTATTTAACAGGAATACTTAACACCCTATCCCAAAATTATGAGATTTGAGTTTAGTTAATTTATTAAAATCATATTTGACAATATCCTCCAGTAGTATTATATTTTAATATTCATCATATGACATTATGAGAGGATGATGTGGACAAAATTAAAAAATCTATTTTACAAGCTTGTCTTTTCCAGGGGTGGCATTGGTTTATTGTTGGACTTATAATTCCAATCCTGGCACTTTTTCAGTTGGAAAGAGGCCTTTCCCTGATACAGATTGGATTAAATATGGCTATGTATGGAGGAACAGTAATTATTCTTGAAATCCCATCAGGGATTTTAGCTGATTTTGTTGGTCAGAAGAAAGTCTATGTTCTTTCAGTATTTATCAATTCTCTCACCATGCTGATACTTATGCTAACAACGGAAACAGTTTGGATATTCTTAGCATTTATTCTTATGGGGGCTGGAAGGGCCTTTGCTTCAGGATCTCTTGAATCCATCTTTCTTAACAAAATATCTGCTTCAGAGAATAATAAAGATATGGATAAATTAATTTCCTATACTCAGTTTGCAATTCCTGTAGGTCTGGCATTGGGTGCACTCCTTGGAGGATTTCTCCCTGATCTGCATATTACAAAAATCCTACTCCTACCCCTTTCTGATTTTTATGCACTTAATTTTTTTATAGCTATGCTCTTTAATATTGTAATTGCCGGATTATTTATTCTGTATGTCAGTGATTCACAAGAAAATTCAGCTCTTCCTTTGTCAAGTTCAACAAATCTGGATATAACTAAGAAATCAGATAGCATAGTTGCCCTTGCAATTAGAACCATAAAAAACAGCCCCATCTTTTTCATCATAATGCTTACTACTCTTGCCTGGGGATTTGCCTTTTCAGGATTGGAAACTTTCTGGCAACCAAGAGTATTCCAAATCACACGGGGAACTGGCAGTATATTTATATATGGCCTTCTAACTAATGGATATTTTCTTGCAGGTGCCCTGGGCAGTCTGATATCCTGGCCACTCTGCAAGCTGCTTGGAAATAAACCATTTATTTTTCTATTCTCACAACGGACAATTTTAGGTGCAATGTTTTTTGTTCTCTCAGGTATTACAGGTCTGGGATGGTTTTCTGCTGTATATATTGTATTATTTCTTTTTAATGGTATCAGTAGTCCTGTAGAAATGTCAGTTCTTAACAGGGAAATCCCTTCAGAAAGCCGTGCAACACTACTCTCAGTTATTTCATTTATACTGCAGGCTGGAGGACTCACAGGTGCTTTAATAGGCGGTTTCCTTTCAGAAGTAAAGGGAATAGGTTTTACCTGGAAAATAGGTGCAGTAATATTAATAATATCCAGTATTTTATATCTTTGGATATATAAAAAGAGCAAAGCTGTAACAGGAGCAACAGATGAATTTTAATGCTATCGATAAGAAAAAAACTCTTCCAGAGAGAGTTGCCGGCATAATAAGAGAAGCAATTATCAATGGAGAAATAAAGGCAGGAGAAACTCTACCGACTGAACCTGAATTAGCAGAGCAGTTTAATGTAAGTAGAGCAGTAATAAGAGATGCTGCCCGAATACTGATGGCCTGGGGACTAATAGATATTCGTCATGGAAAGGGTATGTACGTTACAGTCGAAATGAATAATTATTTCATGGAATCTATCTCAACTATTCTCAGGCGCTCCGGAACAAGCACCTGGGAGATGCAGGAGTATGAACAATTATTATTGCCTGAGGTCTTTGCTCAGGCAGCTGTAAATTGCACTGAAAAGCAAAAAGCTGAAATTAAAAAACAGGGGCAGATCTATATAGATTTTATATGGACTGGAAAGGACGATGCAGATTTACAGAAAGAGCTGTTTCTTACTTTTATAAATCTTATTTTTGAAGGAACCAACAATAAGGTTCTGGCATTAATGGGTCAGATCCAGCAATTTTCAAGAGAATTACGACATATTACAGGAGATGAGGGTCGAGAGCAGGAATTTGGGTTAATTGAAGAAAAATCAGTTAGATTGATGATAGAAGCAGTTAACTCAGGTGATAGTGAACGAGCAAGGAAGCTGGTATCTAAAGTATTTAAAGTTGGATCTAAAATTGAAAAAATTATGAGAGGAACCCCTCTTGGGCAAAATATTAATATTCCTGCTGATATTTTTTTGGAAGAAATTGGACTTGAAGATTAAATTACACAGCCTCTCCAGGTACCCGACCAGTCTATGACATCTCTTTAAAAACTCAGGTATTATATGTCTTGAAAGAGAAAGGAATAAATGGGAAATAAATTGGATTACGACACCGGAAATTTCCACTAATTGGCAAATCAGATAGTTATTATTTCTTCTATTAGAAAATAGCATTGGAAGATTATGCTGAATCAAATTTTTTCAATCTAGTTGACAAACCAGTCTGTTCATAATATCTTAAAAACATGAACAGTTTAACAGTAGGCGCTTTCGAAGCAAAGACACATTTTAGTCAGCTTTTACGAGAAGTAGAAAAGGGAAATACCATCCATATAACCCGTAGGGGTAAAGCCATAGCACGTATTCTTCCCGAGGCCGCTAATAAAGAAGAATCAGGACAAGATGCTCTGGAAAGAATTGCACAACGAAGGAATAATCTTAGTTTACAGCATAAAACGACTACAAAGGAAATCCTTGAATTCCGGGATGAAGGGAGAAAGTAAAATTGAGTATTCCAGCACTTGTTTTGGATACATCAGCAGCTATGGCCTTGTTTTTACAGGAAGACGAAGGATCTCAGATAGAAGAAATTCTAAAAGATATCTTAGCCTCTAACGGACAGATTATTGTTCCATCCCTGTTTTGGTATGAAGTTGGAAATACAATGGTAAGTGCCCTCAATAGAAAAAGAATTATAGTGGAAGATATTAGAGGAATCGAGATTGATTTAGCGGCTTTGCCAATTGCAACTGATCCCCTTCCTGATATAACTACACGGATCCATATAAGGGAAATAGCAACAGATAAAAACCTTTCCTATTATGATGCTGCTTATGTGGAATTAGCACTAAGGCTGCAATTACCATTAAAAAGTTTTGATAAAAGAGTTCTCGCTGCCATGGACGCCCCACCCATTTAATTTCCCGAAACTTGTCGCAATCTGTCAAAGGGCAAACAAAAAAGCGGAAAACATTGAAGTTTTCCGCTGTAATTTATTTTATAGCAAGGATTTATAAATGGGCGACGCGGGATTCGAACCTGCGACCCCTTGCATGTCGAGCAAGTGCTCTAACCAACTGAGCTAGCCGCCCTTAAAAACAATAAATTCTAATTTAATTGAATTACAAATTATTTTATACTCTGAAGAACCCTTTCGAGAACTTTAACACGATCCAGAGGCTTTACTATGTAGTTTTTAGCACCCATCATTAGGGCCTTTTTTACAAGGTCCTGTTTACCGAGAGCACTTACCATGATTACTTTGGCTTCCTTATCAAACTCCAGTATTTTTTCCAATGAACTTATACCATCCATTTTAGGCATAGTAATATCCATTGTTACAAAATCAACATCTGGATAAAGTTCCTTATATTTTTCAAGCCCTTCAAGGCCATCTCCAGCCGTTCCAACTACCTCGAATCCCTCGGATGTCAGTATCTGACTAATCTGTTTTTTTACAAACATAGAATCGTCAACAACCAATACCTTATAAGCCTGGCCGCCATCACCCTGGCCATCCGGTTTTCTTTCATTTATACTTGGAAAATCCGTCTTAGTTTTCATACTTATATACCTCCTAAGTTCTTTCTCTAACTGCTACATTGATTTCAATTTTACCCTGCTTTACAATTACAGGCACTATTAATGCTTCCACCTCATTATCGGTAATCTCCATATTTTCCCCAGTAAAAATTGCAGGTGGAGTTAGATCAAACGTAAAACCAAGGTCATGCAGCTTTGTTACTGCCTGAGCAGTAATCATATTTGCAAGTTCTGTAATTGTAGCTTTTCCTAAATCATCTAATTCAGTTAGTGTTTCTCCATTCATCTCTGAGGCTATAGCTAAAGCTGTTTCCATAGACATATCAAATAAAACCCGACCTTCTACATTTCCAGCTAATCCAACAAACGCAGCTACACCCTGTACTGCTTGAGAAGTAGACTTCAGATACAACTCACCGCGCTGAATATCATTGCCCAAAACTTCTTTTAATATATCAAATGCTGCTTCGACAAAAGGATTGATATACTCAACTCTCATACATATACTCCTTAGATTACACTATTTTTCTATACGCTGTAATATTATTATTTTTAATTTTTTTCCAATCATTTACTGGAAGCTCTTCATTCTGACCAATTATTAAGAGCCCTCCTGGAACCAACTTTTCCTGAAACTCTGCTATCATTCTTAACTGCTCACTATATCCCAAAAAGGATAAAATATCCCTGGCTACAATAATATCAACTGTGGGAAAAGTATTTGGGTGGGTAATATCATGATATTCAAATAATACAATATCTTTTATTTTCTGATTAAACTGGGATTTGCTGTTTACAGAAATAATATGTTTGTCCATATATTTTGGAAGATTTTGTTTATCTAAAGCCAGGTTAGGTGCATTAGAAATACTCATAAGATCTTTGTCATTAGCCCAAATTTTTATACTTGCTTCTTTGAATTTTTCAGATAAAAGAGTTGCAATTGAATAAGTCTCATACCCCTTACCACATCCAGGATTCCAGGCTCTTATTGTTCCCGATGAATTATTCTCCAACAGTGATGATATGAGATTCCTATATTCTTCACTCCAAAAGCGACCTGTATCGGTCGAATAGAATCTTGAAAGAAATTCCTCAGAGTCTCTTTCTGAATGAAGCTGAAGGTCTTCAGAATTTTTCCCTTTAAGTTTTTTCCATTCTTCAAATCTATTTTCAACCCATTTATTATTTAAATCTGTTACATTAAATTTACTGAATGTACGTAAAGTTTCTGAAATAAATCCCATATTGATCTCTTCAGGTTTATTCTCAGTATAAGCTACTTTTGAAGTGTACTGTGTGGGCACTACCTCTACATTATCTGCATTCTGGCCAAAAATACTTTCCACATCCAGAATTATATATAGCTTATTATCTTTCTCTACTACTCCCTGAATAAACTTAATATTTATATCCCCAAAAATAGGATGGGGAGGTTGAATTGCGGAAGAAGATATTCCTACAACTTTTTCTATAGAATCTACAATAACACCTAAAAGATAACCATCCAGTCTTAAAATTATAAGTTCATCTGAACTCTTCTTTTCAGATTTTACTAAGGGAAGATTGAACATTGTACGAAGATCAATTATTGATATAATATCTCCTCTAAGATTATAAACACCCCTTACATATGGTAGAGAATTAGGAACATAAGTAAAACGTGTTGCTTTTGAAATTTCCCGAACCTTCATAATATCAATACTGTAGTCCTTTCCTGCCAGAGAAAAGGTGACCATTTTAAAATCTATATTTTCAACCCGCTCGATAACAGCAGTTTCTGCCCTATCTACCACAGCATTCATGCAATCTCCTATTAACTCTACATTATTGAAGCTGAACGTCGTCTTCGATTTTCTATTTCTTGTTTTAGTCCAAGATCGAGCAACTGACTTACATCTATAATTAATGCAACTATACCATCACCTAAAATTGTAGCACCAGCTACCCCTGGTGAACTGGTATATCTATCTTTAAGAGGTTTAATTACAACATCCTCTTCACCAATCAAAGAATCAACCATTAATCCCATTTTTTTATCGCCGGATCCAACAATTACAACAAAGTTATACTCACCACTGGACTCAGTGGAAATATTAAAAAGGCGATCCAAACGTATTAGAGAAATAACATCTTCCCTTACATTAAACACTTCATAACCATCAATAACCTTAATTTCTGAGGGTTTAATTCTATGACTGTCAATAACAGAAGATATGGGAATTGCATATACTTCAGATCCAACACGTACAAGTAAAGCCTGAATAATTGCAAGTGTCAGAGGTATTTTTATAGTAATTGTACTTCCAACACCAACTTCTGACCAAACACTTACATTTCCATTAAGCTTTTCAATCTTTCTTTTGACAACATCCAGACCGACACCTCTTCCTGAAATATCAGAAACCACTTTTGCAGTAGAAAAACCTGCATCAAAAATTAAATTAAATGCTTCTACATCAGAAAGAACCTTACTGGGATGAATTACCCCTCTATCAATAGCCTTTGCACGTACAGCCTCAACATCAATTCCTTTACCATCATCATCTATTTCGATGATAATCATACTACCCTCATTTCTTGCTTTTAAAGTTACAATTCCTTCAGGTGGTTTTCCGGCCTTAATTCTATCTTCAGGGGTCTCTATTCCATGATCTACGGAATTCCTCACACAATGGATGAGGGGATCCAATAAATCTTCAATTACAGATTTATCAAGCTCAGTGTCTTCTCCAATAAGGTTTAGTTTTATTGTCTTACGAAGAGACTTTGAAGCATCCCTTACAAGCCTTGGGAATCTGGAAAAGATCTGACTGATAGGAACCATCCGGATCTGCATAACACCTTCCTGCAGTTCACTCGTGGTTCGGGCAAGATTTTGTGCAGTGCTCCTGAATTTAACAACAGTAGTTCTAAGATTAGTTTTAGATTTTTCAAAAATATTAAAAAGTTCTCCAAATTGCTCATTCAATTCTGTTTTTATCTCTTTTACAGTATAGCCATTATTGGATTTTTCAATATAATCAGGAAAAGCATCTATAAGACTTTTTAATCCATCTTTATATCGTTTCTCCTGATCATTAATACTTGTTTCCACAATATTAAAATCATTTCCTATTTGATTAAGAGTAGATTTAGTTATAACAGTTTCACTAACCAGATTTAATAGATTATCAATTCTTCTACTATCTACTCTGAGAACAGACCCTGAATTTTTGTTTTTCTTTAATTCTTTATTTTGGCTTTTTTCTTGTAAAGAAGTTTCTTCTTCGTCTATAAGATCTTTAGTCTTTTCAGTTTCTTTTGGTTTTTCAGCAACTTGTTCTTGTAAGTCTGTTTTTTCTTCCACTTTTATTTCTGGTTTTGATGTAGCAGTGGCAGGGTTTAATTCTACGATAGAATTACCGGAAACAACCCCTGGAATATTTAATTTAGTTAAAAGATAATCTTCAGACTGACTGGTAGTAACGTAGTAGATAATTTCAGGATGGAAAACATCTTCATACAACTCTTCAAAATCGGGTATTGTTTTTAGAACCACGCCAGAGCTTTTTAACCCCGCAAAGACCTGTATTCCTCCTATAGAATTCATAGGATGGTCTTCATTAAAATTTACTTTAATTTCATAGACCTGTTCACCTTCATCTGCTGCCTCAAGAAGTTCGAGGATATCGTATTCAGAAACATCCGTATTCACCTGAGATTCATTAACAGGTGGAATGGAACTGTTTTTATCAGAAACATCTGGCTTCTCACCATCAAGAAGACCTTTAAGATCGGTCGTAATCTTAGATATATCGTCTTCATATATCTGGCCTTCAGAACGTAACCGGAGCATCTCTTTAATCACATCAATCGCTTCAAGAAGAACATCTACGGTATGGTGTAATACTTTTACATTTCCCTCACGTATTTCATCAAGCACATCTTCAACTATGTGGGTAAATCCAGCTAATTCGTTCATCTGAACTGTAGCAGAAGCTCCCTTCAAAGTATGTGCTGCACGAAAAATCTCATCCACAGAATCCATATTGTCCGGATTATTCTCTAAAACAAGAATATTTTGTTCCAGAATCTCTATCTGAAGCTCTGCTTCCATGTAAAAATCTTTTAATAATTCTTCATTATTGGGGTCTAAATAATCACTCATCTTACAATAATCATTATATATTGAGAAGCTAAAGTCAAGTAGAATTATATTTTATTATATTAAACTTATAAATATAGATCCCAAATAGATCGATAGATATAATATGATACTTTGAATTTTTAGAATTAGGGTATAAACTGGTTAATGAAGTTGCTAGCCAAGGAGTTGAGGATGATTATTACTTTAAAAAGATACAGTGGGATTCTTATATTTCTACTTGTATTTTTATTTAATCTTAATGCTGCAGATCTGGAAATTCCTAAGATGGAACTTATTACCAGATCAGATATAGGTCCTTCAACACCTATACTCGTAACAAGAGGTAAAATAGACCTTAAAATTGGAGGTGGGTACAAACTTGGAGGTAGTTTAATTCTAGGTTTTGACAGTGCCGATCTTGGATACTCTGATACTGAGCTTGATCCTGCTACAGAAGATGCTTCATCATTGGCAACTTATCTGAATAATCAGACATATCTTCAGTTTCAATCAGCACAGGTTACAATAAGAGATCTTTTTTCAACCCCTACAGAATTTACATATTTTACAGGGGAACTAGATGTATTATGTTCCGGTGATGATTTCCCTTACCTTTTCGGTTCAGTTCCTGTTGCTACCAGATACCGTGGTTATCTCTATTTTCCTGATGATGAATTTGATGGCATACATACAATAAATGGAACAGGTCTGAAATTATCAAGTACATTTGGTAGTGAAAGAATACTTACGTCTGCTTTTATTTACGAAGACGGATACCTGGGTAATGGCCATTTCTCAGGCGATATTAGAACACTGTTTAATTTTGATAAAATAAGAATGGAGAGTTTTGTTGGTGCAACATTCCCTGCTTCAACTTTCGGATTATATAGAGGTGGGCTGCTTTTCCACTACAATCCAGGTACAACAGGTGAATTTTTTGCCCAGATTGGAGTCCCGCAATGGGACCCATCAATGAGCTTTACAATTGAAAGACTGTTTTTTCTATTTGAACCCAGAATTAAAATAAATCCTGTTACCATTATTTTAACCCTATTCTGGCATCCCGGTTACTATTTACAAACAGCCACAGCGGAAATGGGATCTGCAGATGTACACTTAAACTTTATGCTTGGAGAACCAGAAACAAGTACCTTTTCCGGAGGCCTTGAAGGAAGTGTAACATTTGATTCTTCAGCAGTATCCAATAAGTTTGGTGTAAATGTTTCACCTTATATTAGTGCAATTACTTCCGGAGTTATCTGGAATATTATGTTAAATACAGAGCTGTTCCCCTACTCTTTAAATGATATGTTTGAGGGTGTAATCAGTGTCAAAGCGGAGTTCTAGATGAAAAGAGCAATAATCAGTGTTTTAATTTTAATTATATTCATAGTACCTGTAAGCAGTATGGAATTATCAACACTCTTCCATATTAGTGATATTTCCTTTGATAATACAACAACTGCCCCTGTGTCCAGTTTTTCAGGAACATATTATCCATGGGGTTTAAGTATTTTTGGGAGTGATGAGATTACTGATGAGATGACTCTCAAAGCTGGAGTCTTTTATGATCCAATACTCAGATATACAACTTATACTCTTTTTGAATATCAACATGAATTTTTTAAATTAGGAGTGGGACCTTTTTTTGGAACCTTCAATACTCCAGGAACTATACTGAAATCAGGAATATCAACATCTGTCAGAGTAGAAATTCCAGGAATATTGTTTGCATCACTAAAAGCAGATAGCTCAATTGGTTCACGATTTGTTAAAGTTGGAGATTACCTACAGGAATTTAATGAAATATCTGTAGGGTACTATATACCCAATGCAATTTGTTCAGTGAGCCTTAAGTCTAAATCTTTTGTAACAAAGCAAGCTGCAGACCTTGAGGTTGACGACAGCTTTACTGAATATGCATTTAATGTGGATATGTTTCAAAAGAATGTAGGATTTACAGCTATGTTATCTTTTGCCTATCAAACTATATCAAGAAGCTATCTAACTGTCAGCACATCTGCGAGTACAGAAAACACACTTAACTCTCTAATTCTTGGTACAAATTTCAAATTTAAGTTAGCTGATGGTTTTACTCTAATAACTAACCTGGAAAGTAATGTCTATTCCTTTGGTTATTTAGATACAACTCCCTTAACACTTCCAGGTTCAGGTCCTGGAATATTTCTTTTCAGATTAACCACAGGCGTAAGTTTGGATCTTGATCTATTTAAAAAATAGACAAAAATATCCATTAAATCAATATTACTGAAAATAAGATAGCAGGTAGAGTTGCAGACTTATTTCATCTCTAAATTCATTACCCTCAGTTACTAACAGATGTTAATTATACCCCCCCCCCCCCACAATAC
>JAQIBN010000098.1 GCA_027859095.1 Spirochaetia bacterium
GTGATATTTCTGTATCAAAATAATCTAACAACTCTTTATTATTAGATACAATATTTTTAAACGAGAAATTATTTTTATTACCAGTAAACCCCTGGATATAAATATTAGGATTATCATAATTCTCTGCTTTAATTGAAAAATATAACTTCTTATATTTTAAAATTTCATAACTGGTGGGACCCGTTTTTTGTATTTCGATGCTTTGATTATTAAAATAATTAGTTAAACTACTCGAATTAAGAATTGAATGTAGTTCATTTTCCATCCTGACTTTACTGGAATAGTTTTGAATATAGTCAACAGCATTATAAAATGGAAGGTTTTCATTTATTTCCTGTGAAACAGCACTCTCATTTTTGATATCTGATTGGGATAAGTTAATTTCTGGAAGTGATAACATAAAACGTACTTCATTTGCTTTTTCAGTTAACAGACGAATATTATTCTCAAAAACAAGTTCATTTTGTCTATAACTTTCAATTTGACTGTTTAGATCTTCAATTTTAGTATTATCTTTAAAAGCAAAAAATATAAATTGTGTAATAAAAATTATTATAAAAGTTAAGATAATTATTATAATCGGGTTTATTTTACTAAGTATTTTCATTGAAGTGAGAATAACCTTTATTTCGGATTTGTATCAAGAGAAAGATTTAAGCTTTTTTGCGCTGTATAACATTTTGATTTTAAAAAGCAGCCTGCTCAGGGTTTTAACAGAAAACCCTGAGAGGAAGGCCATTTTACAAAGGGATTAACGATTACGAGCAGATTCTACTGTGTTGTACATAAGCATAGTAATAGTCATGGGACCTACACCACCTGGTACAGGTGTAATTTTTGATGCTTTTTCAATAGCTGTAGAATACTCAACATCTCCAACCAAACGATACCCTCGCTTTTTACTGCTATCATCTACTCGATTAACACCTACATCAATTACAACAGCTCCCTCTTTAATCATATCAGCTGTAATAAATTCTGCTTTACCTATTGCAGCAATTAAAATATCAGCTTTTTTAGTTATTTCTGCCATATTTTTTGTTCTTGAATGACAAACAGTAACAGTTGCGTTACCACCTTCAGATTTATCAAGAAGTAAATTAGCTACTGGCTTACCCACAATATTACTTCTACCAACTACAACAACATTGGCACCTTCTACCTGTACTTTTGAATGTAGTAGTAGTTTGATAATACCATTAGGGGTACAAGGCAGAAATGTCTCTTTACCCATTAACATCTTACCAATGCTAACTGGATGGAACCCATCTACATCCTTAGAAGGTAAAATACTCATAATTATCTTATCTGTATCTATATGTTTTGGAAGTGGTAATTGTACAAGAATACCATCAATTTTAGGGTTGTTATTCATTTCATCTATTAGTATCAGAAGGTCTTTCTCTGTTGTTTCTGCTGGAAGTTTAATATTTTCCGAATATAATCCCAGATCATCACATGCTCTCTCTTTAGCTGTAACATAAGACTTACTTGCAGGATCAGCTCCCACAAGAATAACACCTAAACCAGGAGTTATTCCTTTATTTTTAAGTTCTTCTACATCTTTTTTTAAATCTTCTCTAATTTGACTTGCAATTAATTTTCCATCAATAATTTCAGCTGGCATTATTTTCTCCTAAGGTTGCATAGGCTATCAACCTATATATTATTGCATAATTATAGAATATTCATACAAAAAAGAAAAGTATATGAAAGTATCAAATACTATCAGGAAATTAGTTAAAGAACAAAATTGATTGTAATTTTCCCAAATAGCGTTGATAAATAGATATTAGGGTGATAAAATACAATCTCATAAAACTTACTGTAGTTTCTGTCATTTCTATGTCTAGAGCTTGTTTTGGCTTTTTTTGCCAGATATTGTGCTCTAAATTAGATAAGAGCTGCTTTTAAAATTCAAAATGCGATACAGCGCAAAAAGCTGTTATGAGGTAAATTCTTGAATAAAAAACTATATTTAATTGTATTGCTGATATTGTTTATATCAGTCTTTTCTTATGCACAGGAAACAGAGGAAAAGTTTCTTGAACCATACAGCCAGGGAAGCCAAACTTTTTCTATAAATCTTGGACTATTAGTACCCCTTTTCATACTTTTCCCTAATCAGGATACTGTTTATGTACCCTTTGGTGATCAGTTATCACTTGGAGGTTCAGGGTCCCTTGAATGGGCTACATTCCTTAACAGCAGGTGGTCTTTAGGTGTGGGACTTGCTGGTTCTTTTGCTTTTACACCACAGAAAAATACACATTCACTAATTCCTATTACTGCAAATCTCACCTATAATTTTATATTCAATGCTTTTGAAGTTCCCCTTATAGTGGGTGCTGGAGTAGTAGTAAACCAGGTTGATTCTCAAGTATATTTTGGATCCATTGCAAAACTGGGAGCCGGCTTCTTCTGGAATATGAATGCTGAATGGGCCTTTGGATTAAGAACGCAGTACTGGATTGTCCCAGAAATTTACTTCGATTCCAATTCAGACAAAACTGCCTATGGTAATTTCCTTGACATCGGGCTTTCCGCAAAATTTCACTTTTAACAGGACTTATTATGAAAAAATATATTATTTTACTTACAATAGCTATAACACTGATTCTTGGATCATGTAATTCTGATGGAA
>JAQIBN010000099.1 GCA_027859095.1 Spirochaetia bacterium
GATAAAATTCTATTACATAAAAATTCAACAATATTCCATTTATGATTATCTGTAAAAATATTTATAATTTTTATCAGATTTCCATCATCAATAACTTGTCGTCTGATAGATATTACCCCTGAAATATACAGTGCAATAACACTGTTTCTTGTGTGAACAAGATGTTCATCACAAACTTCTTTTATTTGAAGAAGAACTTCAGGAACCTCATCAATGTCTATGAGTGCATCAAGATCATTTAAATGGCTAATTGTGTAACTATTTAAAGTTGCCCTTGTCCATTTTTCTTCATTTAAAAGTTCATTTACTTTATTCACAACTAATTCTGACATTCCACCTATCCTCAACTAATTAATATACTGTTCATAAACTGATTCATCAATAATATGAATCTTCCTAAGCACTTCTTCAACCTTATCTCTAGGTTCATTTGTTATAATATAATGATCAATTAACCAAAAATATCGGTTAATTAATCTGGGAACAAGTACAGACCTCTCGTCTTCAGATTTAGTATCTGTAATTCTATTTTCCAAAGAAAAAATTGATTGTTTCAATTTCCCTAATTCAAGAGGCTTAAGTTCTCGTTTTACATTAAAAACGCCCCAAATTACAGCATAAACAGGTATCCATTCCTTAAGTACATGTTCATGGTAACCTAAAACTCTTAACTTTTCAATAAGCCTGATAATAAGCTCTGATTCAAGAAAATCTATGTTCACATTTTGAGAATTAATAAAAAAAGCTTCTCTAAAAAATGCTTTTGCTATGCGGGCTTCATTAATAAAAGCATAGCTATCTGCAAGTTCTCCTAGAATTTCAGGATCATCTCTTTTTTTACGACTTACATTTTCCAAATATTCAAGTGCTTTATCATAATTCCCCATTCCCTTATAACACTTGCCAATTCGTAAAAGGAGTTCTTCATCACTGGAGACTCTGTTAGATGAAGCAGTAAGATAACCTGTAAGTGCAGTTTGAAATACCCATTGCTTAATTACTGAAACACCTTGTCTAAAAGGAGTATTCAACCTAAAAAGAAATTTTGTAAAAATTTTCCATTCATTATACAAATACTCACTTTTAGCGAAATTATCAGAACCAAAGGTTTTCAGTTGTTTTGATCGTTCAATCCAAAATTTTGAACATTTTAAACCAGCAATAACATCTTTATTCTCAAAATCAATAGATAAAGCCTTTTCATAGATTTTTTCAGCTTCTACAAAGCTCCCTTTATGAAAAAAATCATATGATTTCAGGATTAATTCTTCAATGTCATTTTCTGTCACCGAGAAGTCTCCTGATGAACTCATTTATAACCTTTTACAAGCTGGATAAGTCTATTATATCATTAAGCTCACTTTAGTCAATCAGAAGGTGTTTTTCTATACAAATCAGTATAGAAAATATTTGCATTTTTTATCAAAATCTGATAATAAGAATATAATATGAAAAAAGAAAAAAGAATAATTTTCGCACCATCTATTCTTTCCGGAGATTTCTCAAATATAAAGGAATCTGTAAAACTTATTGAAACAGCAAATTCCGATTGGATTCACCTGGATGTTATGGATGGAGTTTTTGTTCCGAATATTACATTTGGGCATAAAATGGTAGAGGATATAGGGAAAATAACTAATCTTCCTTTGGATGTGCATCTTATGACAGTCAATCCTGAAAATCATATAGATGATTTCATAGCAGCAGGTGCAAATTACATTACAGTTCACTTGGAAGCCGCTGTTCACTCTCATAGAATTATACAAAAAATAAAAGAATCAGGTTGTAAAGCAGGTGTCTCTATAGTACCTGGAACTCCAGCTTCCTCCCTTTCAGAATTATTACCTTTTTTGGATTTAATACTTATAATGAGTGTAAATCCAGGTTTTGGCGGTCAAAATTTAATTGAGAGTACACTTGATAAAATAGAATATTTAGATGATTTACGAAGTCAAAAAGGTTATAATTACTTAATATCGATTGATGGTGGTGTTAATAGGGATAATGCAGAACTTATTAGGAAAAAGGGGACTGATGTAATGATTAGTGGTAGTTCATTTTTTAAATCAGCAAACCCAGCAGCAGAAGCTAATCTAATAAGGGGAAACAAACAAGTTTAGTATACAACCAGTTATGTCGAAAATAAAACGGGAGTCCTGTTTTGAAAAATAAGTTTATTTTAGTTTTTTTTATTTTTACAAGTGCTTTAATTTTTGCCCAAAATATAAATGGTAATAAATTGATGGAATCCGGGTTAAATAATTTTTCTGAAGGGAATTATACACTGGCTTTAGGCCACTTTAGGGATATTATTCTTGATTCAGCCAATGAAAAAATCCATGGAACTGCATATTACTGGATAGCCAGGTCTTATATGGCCCAAAACCTTCTTGAGAAGGCAGAAAACAATCTGGATTTTTTTATACAGAATTTTGTTTCTAATAAATTGTATCCTGACGCAATATATCAAAAAGCCAGAATATTATTTAGAAAAGGTATGTACGATAGTTCTGTTCAATTTTTCTATAAATTCATTGAGGCTTACCCTGAACATCCCTATATATCTAATAGTTACTTTTGGATAGCGGAGTCTCTTTTTGAACTTGGTCATCTGGAGGAAGCAAAAATAATTTATTCGATGATTATTAGGGAATATCCTAAGAGCTATAAATTGGAAGCAGCTAAGTATAAACTCTCTCTAATTACACTCAAATTTAGAGAAAATGAACTTTTAAAACTTTTGAGAATAAGTCATGAAGAATACCTTAAAGCTTTGGAAGATTTTCAGCATCGAGAAAAGACCTATGAACAGACTATAAGTGATTACCAAAGAAAGCTTGTATCAGCAAGTTCTGATGATCAGGAATCGATAATAGCTGAGATGTATAAAGATAGTCAGGAAAAGGATAATACTGTTACATCTTTAAATAAGCAAATAACTCAGCTTAATAGCACAATTAATGATTTACAGAATAAACTTAATATAAATGTGGAATCCGATAAAGAAGTTACTACTACATTAAGCATTGATACGAGTTCTTTTAAAAGTGAAAGACTGTTGGAATTGAAAGATTCAGCACTTACTTTGAAGGAATATTATATAGATTGGCTTGCTTCCAGGATTGGAGATTAAAAAATGAAAACAACCAGTATTATTATATTTTTAATGTTTATTGCATTTTATTCCTTCTCTTTGGAACTTTCAGAGGGAAGAATTAAAATTTTGTTACATGAAAATTCAGGAAGTTTCTCAGCCTATTATCTGGAAGATATTAACACAGGTAAATATACTCCATTCTTATTTGATAAGGATCCCGAAACATCATTACTAAGTATTATGTCAGATAATAAAATATTTAAAATGGGTAATTCCTCAGTTTTTTCTAAAGATATATTTACAACACCCACAGGTGGTAAAATTGTATGGGAATCTACAGTTTTAAAGGTAACAGAAGAGTTTTCTTTTGTTAAATCCCAGTCAAGTTCACTAAGTGATGGTTTTAAAATAAAAATATTAATTGAAAATACTTCGGATCAAAATAAAATAATTGGCTTAACCTATCTTTTTGATACATTTCTAGGTGAACAAGAAAATGATCACTTTTTATTGGATTCAGGTACACCTATTGCTTCTGAAAATTCGATTTTATCAAACTTTCCCAATTACTGGATATCTCCATCATCTGAAGACACTTTTTTGGGCCTTCAGGGGATGGTCAGAGGTCCCGGTATAACTGTACCCAATAAAATAATATTTGCAAACTGGAAAAGACTTCAGGATAATTTATGGAATTATCACGTTAAAAAAAATAGGAACTTCAATCTTATTCCTTATTCAATTAATGACTCTGCAGTTTCAATAATATATGATCCTATTAAAGTCTCAAGGCAATCAAGTCGTGAAGTAGTGATTGTTCTAGGAGCATACAATAATAGTAGTTTTAAAGGGTCTTCAAACACTGAAGATTCTGGAATTGATACTCTCTTCGATCAAACTGTAAGTACTGATGTAAATCCTCAAAATACTGAAACTTCAATAAAATCTGATCTTATAGCAACTACAGATTTATTAAAAAAAATTGACAGCTTTCTTGAATTCCCTGATAATATCACTGATGGTGAGATAGATCTGATTGTACAGATATTGGAAACACTAAAACAGCGACAAAAATTGTATGAGAACAGGTAATTTCTTAAAATGCGCAGTAAAACTTTAAAAAAAGCTTCGAAATATTTTAATTCTGGTAAATATAATAAAGTATTACAAATTTTAGAACCTCAGGTTTGCAGATATAGACAGGATTTTGATTTCTTTTATTTTTTGGGTATTTCCTGCTTAAATACTGCAGATTTTGGCGGAGGATATTCCTATTTGCAGAGAGCCATAGATATAAAACCAGATGATATAAATACTATAGCGGGACTTGCGCTTGTTCATTTAAAAAGACAGGAAAACTCAGAAGCTATTCAAGAATGGTTTAAAATTTTGGATTTAGATCCAAAAAATAAACTTGCAAAAAAAGGACTTGAATCACTTAAAAAATATTCAAAACAGGAAGACTTTGTAGAATATTTGGAATCCGGTAAATATCTTAATCTTGTACCAGGAAGAAATAAATTAGCTACTATTATTAAAATAACATATTTTTCACTATTGTTTCTCGTTTTTTTCACATTTATTTCATTCTATATATATAATATAATTATTCAGCCAGCTATAAAAAGACCTGAAATTTCTGCTGTGAAGTTAAATAATTTTGGATCCCTCACTAATAATGATATAAAAAGTTATTATCAGTTTTCTGATAAAAAAATAAGAAGAGTATTTGAATTAATAAGAGAATATTTTGATAATTATCAGGATAATCTTGCCATGAGGGAGATTAACAGATTACTTCTTTCAAATGCAGATGAATTAACAAAAGAGAAGGTAATCCTTTTATCTTCATATATATCAATTCCAGGTTTCTCCACTTTGAAAACAAATTATTCCTATCAGGAGTTTTTACAAGAGCCCAAAATATACCAAAACTGTTATGTACATTGGAAAGGGAGATTGAGCAATCTCATAACAAATGATAATCATATAATGTTTGATTTTCTTGTAGGATATGATGATAAAAAGATTCTGGAAGGTATTATTCCTGTTACCTTAAATTTTGGAGCTAGAATTGATTCTAACTTCCCAATAGAAGTTCTTGGTAAAATAATTAATACAGAGAATGAATATGTTTTGGAGGCAATTTCTGTCCATCAATACCAATAAAAATAAATACGATACACAAATGGTAAATAACAATGAGAATTATAGTTCAGAGAGTAAAAAATTGCAGTGTAAGTGTAAAAGAACTTATTGTTGGTAAAATAGAATATGGATTACTTGTATATTTAGGTGTTGAAAAAGGAGATTCTTCTGTTGATCTAAACTATTTACAAAAAAAAATAATTTCACTAAGAATATTTAATGATATAAATGCTCAAATGAATCTCTCTGTTAAGGATATAAATGCTTCTATTCTGGTTGTATCCCAATTTACCATTTGTGCAGACACTAGAAAAGGTAATAGACCCTCATATAATAATGCGGAAAAACCTGATATTGCCAGGAAAATTTATTTAAGTTTTATTGAAAAATTAAAAGAAACAGGGCTTAATATCCAAAGTGGGGAATTTCAGGAAAAAATGGAAGTTTCTTCCACAAATGATGGTCCGGTTACAATTTTATTAGATTCAAGAAAAATATTCTAACTTTTATTGTAATAATCCAATATTTTTACTATACACTGAAGTAAAATCCAATTATAAACAATATTAACTATTATCCTATAAAATTATGGAGAGACTATGGCTAAAAAAACTTTTGTTCAGCAACCGGTAAATCCTGACAAAGAGAAAGCACTGGAAGCGGCTAGACTTCAAATTGATAAACAATTTGGAAAAGGCTCTTTGATGCAACTAGGTCATTCGATAAAAGATCTCTCAATAGAGGTTATACCTTCTGGTTCAATTCTACTCGATGCTGCACTTGGTATTGGAGGATATCCTAAAGGAAGGATACTAGAAATTTTTGGGCCTGAATCATCTGGTAAAACAACTTTAGCACTCCATGCCATTGGAGAATGTCAGAAACAAGGTGGCATTGCTGCATTTATAGATGCTGAACATGCACTGGATCCTATTTATGCAAAAAATTTGGGTGTAAATACTGATGATCTTTGGGTATCACAACCTGATACAGGTGAACAAGCCCTTGAGATTACAGAATCTTTAATAAGATCAGGTGCAGTCGATATTATAGTAGTTGATTCGGTTGCAGCATTGACACCACAAGCTGAAATTGAAGGAGATATGGGTGATTCTCATATGGGTCTTCAGGCACGTTTAATGAGCCAGGCTCTACGTAAATTAACTGCCATTATATCAAAATCGGGCACTTCTTTAATTTTTATTAACCAAATTAGAATGAAAATAGGTGTAATGTTTGGAAATCCTGAAACTACAACAGGGGGAAAGGCCCTTAAATTCTACTCATCTATTCGATTGGAAGTTAGAAGAATTGAAACAATGTCAAAAGGTACTGAGGATGCAATAGGAAACAAAGTACGTGTGAAAATTGTGAAAAATAAAGTTGCCCCTCCCTTTAGAAAAGTTGAGCTTGAACTAATATTTGGAAAAGGAATTAGTGCTCTTGCAAGTTTGCTAGATGGTGCTCTGCAGTATGACATCATATCTAAAAGTGGAAGCTGGTATTCTTATGGTGAAGAAAGAATAGGCCAGGGTAGAGAAAATGCAAAATTATTTTTAGAGAATAATCCTGATATAACAAAAAAAATTGAAAGTCAGGTTAGAGGATTATTATTCCCTAATAAAAAAGAGGAAACTTCAAAGAAAGAAAAAACTGTTAATCCTGAAAAAAATGCAAAAATAACTGATCAAGGATTATTTTAAATTTATTGATTTAACAGGCAAAATAAAGGTATATTCTCATAATGGAAACAATAAATGTCCCAGTGGAAAAAAGTAGATTCATTCTTGAGGATTTTGAAGGACCTCTTGATTTATTGTTGTTTTTAATCCGTAAGTCTGAAGTAAATATCTATGATATCCCTATTGCTCAAATAACTGAGCAGTATATTTCTTTTCTTGATCTAGCTACTAAGACAAACCTTGATGACCTGACAGATTTTTTATTAATGGCAACCACACTACTGTTAATAAAATCAAGAATGTTATTACCAGTTGAAATAAGTTTTGATGATGAATTTGAAGACCCAAGACAGGAATTAGTTGATAGATTAATAGAATATCAAAAATATAAGAAATTTTCTGAGTTAATGGCTGTAAAAGAAGAAGAATCAGAATGGCATATTGAAAGAAATAAAAAACAAGCAGTTCTTCCATTTCCTGAGAATGATGATCTTTGGGAAAAAATTGATGTTTGGGATCTTCTTAGTACTTTCACAACAATTGTATCTTCTTTAAGTAATGAACGGATAATAGATTTATACGAAGAAGTTTCTGTTAATGAAAAACTAAGTCTTATTAATGAACTACTTGAGTCAAGGGGAGAATTTCTTTTTACAGACCTTATTACAAAAGTAAACTCAAGTATGGATGTTATTTGTGCTTTTCTTGCTATATTAGAATCTGTAAAAGCAAGAAATATTATTATTTTACAAAACAAATTATTTGGTGATATTAAAATTAAAAGCAGAGGCAATAAAGGAGAATGAAACTGGAAAAGGAAGTAGCATTATTAGAAGCAGTATTATTTCTCGAAAATGATCCTGTTGATGTAAAATATCTGGCAAAAATAACTAATTTTTCTATTAGTATTGTACAGGAATCTCTTGAACAACTCAGAGAAATATATTCTTCTGAAAACAGGGGTTTAGAGATTGCTGATATTGGAGAGGGATTTCAATTGATACCAAAAACAGAGTTATGGGAATATCTCA
The DNA here is from genome assembly GCA_027859095.1 of Spirochaetia bacterium. GTDB lineage: Bacteria > Spirochaetota > Spirochaetia > B11-G9 > B11-G9 > JAJRQE01. Next base: position 7,959 of record JAQIBN010000099.1, read on the forward strand.
AAGATACATATGGTAGGAAAAATGAAAATAAACTCTCCAAAGCAGCTTTAGAAACACTTTCAATAATTGCATATTCACAACCTGTTACAAGAGGAGAAATTGAGAATATAAGGGGTGTTTCTCCAGATAGTATGATGAAACTACTAATAAATAAAAATTTCATTAAGGATGTTGGTAAAAAAGATGTTCCAGGTAAACCATCACAATATGGCACAACTAAAGAATTTCTTAAAGCATTCAGATTGTCCAGTATTGCTGATTTACCAAAACTTGATGAAATAGAACAGGATAGGTTTGAACTTAATGGATAATATACAAGATAAAGAATTACGGCTTCAGGTTTTTATGTCAAGAAGTGGAGTAGCTTCCAGAAGAAATTGCGAAAAACTTATAACTGATGGATTGGTAACTGTTAATGGAAAAATTATCACAGAAATGGGATATAGAGTTTCAAATGAGGATATTGTCACTTATAAGGGACAGATAATCCACCAAATTAAAAAGAAAATATATCTTGCACTAAATAAACCACCTTTATATTTATGTAGTAATAGTGATCCCCAGGATAGAAAATTAGCAATTGATTTAATTAAGACTGATTTTCCTGATAGGTTATATAATGTAGGCCGACTTGATTATTTATCTACAGGTCTTATATTTTTTACTAATGATGGAAACTTTACAAAAATTGTAGCTCATCCTTCATCAGGAATAGAAAAAGAGTATATAGTTGAATCAAAACAAGTAATAGAAGAAAAATTTCTAATTGAATTTATGAAAGGAGTTACTATTGAAGGGGAAAAATACAAACTTCATTCATATAAATAT
>JAQIBN010000113.1 GCA_027859095.1 Spirochaetia bacterium
TCAATATTAGAACCTTTTGCTCCAATAATAATACCAGGTCTTGAAGTTTTTACAACTAAAGTAATTCTCTGAGGCTGTCTAATAATTTCAATATCAGAAATTTCAGCACCCTTTGTTTCAGGAGCCTCCATCATCACTTTTCTCAGCATTAAATCTTCATGAAGTGTTTCTGCATACTCCCTGGGGTCAACATACCATTTAGATTTCCAGGTCTTATTAATACCCAGTCTCATTCCTATAGGATTAACTTTTTGACCCATCTACTCCCCCATACCGGCAATTTCATCAATTTCTACATAAATATGACACATTCTCTTTAAAAGAATATCTCTTTTACCACGGGCTCTTGCCCACACTCTTTTCAGCCTTGGACCTTCATTAACCTGAAGCTCTTTAACATACAACATCTCTTCATCGAGTTTTTTATTCAATGACAGGGCGTTGGAAGCCGCGGATTTTATAGCTTTCTTCAAAAAGTCTGTTCCTTTCTGAGGAAGACTATCCAAAATTGCTATAGCTTCTGTATATGGTTTCAACCGAACATTATCAGCAATAGGCCGAACTTTAGTTGGTGAAATCATAAGAAATTTAGCTGTTGCGCTGTATCCCTTTTTTTCTTCCATCTCTACACCTATCTCTTTCTCATTTTCTTATCAGAATATGCATGACCACGATACATCCTGGTTGGTGCAAATTCCCCAAGCTTGTGACCTACCAAGTTTTCTGTTATAAAAACAGGAATCCATGATTTGCCATTATAGACTGAAATAGTAAAACTTACCATTTCAGGAATTATTGTAGAAGTACGTGAATAAGTTTTAAGCATCTTCTTATTCCCGGACTTACTAGCCTCAACAATTCTCTTGTAGAGCTTTTTCTCTATAAACGGACCTTTTTTAATTGACCTTGACACTTGTCACTCCTACTTCCGTCTCTTAACAATAAACTTGCCAGAAGATTTTTTCTTCTTTCGTGTTTTATAACCCTTAGTTGGAACACCCCAAGGTGTAACAGGATTACGACCACCTGATGTTTTACCTTCACCACCACCATGTGGATGATCATGAGGATTCATTACAACACCCCTGACTTTAGGTCGTCTTTTCATCCAACGTGATCTACCGGCTTTACCGATATTAACATTCATGTGGTCTTCATTACCAACCTCACCGAGGGTGGCAGAACACTTACCAAACACCAATCTTGCTTCACCTGATGGCAACTTCAAGGTAACATAATCACCTTCTTTTGCCAAAATAGAAGCACCTGTTCCAGCTGATCGTACTAATTGACCACCACGTCCAAGCTGAAGTTCAACATTATGAACTCTTACACCCAACGGAATATTTTCCAAAGGTAAGTTATTACCTATATCACGAACTGCGTCCCTGCCACTCATAATAGATTTACCAACAGTCAAGCCCTTAGGAGCAAGAATGTACCTTTTTTCACCATCAACATAGTTAATTAGTGCTATATTTGCAGATCTATTTGGATCATATTCAATAGTTGCAACCTTACCAGGAACACCTACTTTATCTCTTTTAAAATCAATAGCCCTATACTTACGTTTATGGCCACCACCTCGACGTCTAACACTAATTCTACCACCAGCACCACGACCTGCCTTAAAAGATGATCCACTAGTAAGTGCTTTCTCACTACTGGTTCTGGTAATTTCTTCGAATGTCAGACTTGCTCTATACCTCAGACTTGGGGTCCTTGGTTTATATGTCTTAATTCCCACTTAAGTCTCCCTAATTAGAATCTATAAAAAGACTCTATACACCCTCGATAATATCTATTTTATTCCCTGCTGCCAGAGTTACAATAGCTTTTTTCCACGGAGTCGTACTTCCGGAACGCATACCTGATTTAGTACGCGACTGACGAGGTTTAGCTTTTACATTAATAATTTTACAGTCAACCGGCTTAACAGAAAACAAGTTTTTAACTGCATCCATTATCTGAATTTTATTAGCCCTGGGATTAACTTTAAAAGTGTATTTTACTGCACCCTCAGTTTCACGCATTGCATTAGTTTTTTCAGTAAGCACAGGCTCAATAATTATCTGATCATGTCTCATATATAGTCCCTCTACTCAGCAGCATAGAAATCATTAAGATTTCCAACAGCTGTCTCCAGAATAAGCACATTCTTTCCATAAAACAAAGTATGGGCGCTTAATCTACTATAGGTTAAAAACTTTAACCACGGAATATTTTTCCCAGCCCTTCTTAACATCTTGTCATCATCTTTTAGAATAAGAACAGTTGACTCATTTTTAACAAGCCCTTTAAGAAGTCCAGTCAAATCTTTTGTTTTACCATTTTCGATAGTAAAATCTTCTACTATCTTTAGTTTTTCCTGCGCTACCTTTAAGGATAGAATAGATTTCATTGCAAGACGCTTCATTTTTTTTGGCATCTTATAACTATAATCTCTTGGTTTTGGTCCAAAAATTGTTCCTCCACCTACCCATACTGGAGACTTCTTATCACCTGATCTGGCATGACCAGTTCCTTTCTGTCTCCATGGTTTCGCGTTACTACCCCTGACTTCACCACGAGTCTTAGTACTTGCAGTACCGACTCTTCTATTAGCCAGTTCGTTATTTATTGCATAATAAATAGAACCCTCACTAACTTCTGTTCCAAAAACATCATCGTTAAGAGTAATATTTTTTATCTCTTCGCCTTTAACCGAAAAGACTTTTGCTTTCATCATATTCCTCTACTTCTTCTTAGCTTTCTTGACGATTACCATTCCCTTATTAGGGCCTGGTACAGCGCCTTTCACCATAAGAACTTGTTTTTCTTCGTCCACTTTAACAACTCTAAGATTCTGAACAGAAGATCGTACTCCACCCATTCTACCAGGCATTTTCGTGCCTTTAAATGTACGTGAAGGAGTTGCTGCCATTCCAGTACCACCGAGCCCTCTATGAAATTTGGAACCATGAGTCGCAGGACCACCACCAAATCCATGTCTCTTCATTACACCCTGATACCCTTTCCCTTTTGATGTCCCTTCTATATCAACAAAAGAAAGTTCCTTCATCAGCTCAATACCAAAAGAACTACCTACAGAGATATTTGCTTCAAAATCTCTCATTTCCTTCAATACAGCCTTGGGGCTTATATTTTCACCAAACTGACCACCATATGGTTTTGTTACATGCTTTGCTTTTTTATCAAATGCACCTATCAGTTTAGCATTGTAGCCATGCTTCTCATCATTTCTATCACCGACTACAACATTCTCTTCTATTTTTATGACTGTTACCGGAGTCAATACTCCCCGTTCGTCAAAAACCTGCGTCATTCCGACTTTTCTGCCGATCAGCCCTAACATCTCATACCTCAATTACTCTTAGCATTTTTTACTGTTTAATTTCCACGTCAACACCAGCGGGAAGCTCAAGCTTCATAAGAGCATCCATAACCTTTGATGTAGGATCAAGAATATCTATTAACCGTTTATGTGTACGCATCTCAAACTGCTCTCGAGATTTCTTATTTACAAAAGGTGACTTAAGCACAGTGTATTTATTAATTCTTGTCGGTAAAGGAATTGGACCGGCAACTTTTGCTCCAGCCTTTACAACAGTTTGCACGATTGCCCGTGAACTTTGATCAATAAGCTCTATGTCAAACCCTCTTAGCCTTACACGGATTCTATCCTTGGCCATTGTTCCTCCAAAAATAAGTCCCGCACCCAATAAAGTACAGGACTCCAAAATATCTATTCTTCAATTTTTGTGACCTGACCACTAGCTACAGTTCGTCCACCTTCACGAATAGCGAAACGTAAACCTTTAGCCATAGCAATAGGATGAATCAGTTCAACAATAATCTCTGTATTATCACCAGGCATAATCATCTGCTTGTCTGCTGGCAGTGTAACTGTACCGGTTATATCTGTTGTTCTAAAATAAAACTGTGGTCTATACCCTGAAAAGAAAGGTGAGTGTCTACCACCCTCATCCTTGTTCAGAACATAAACTGTACCAGTAAATTTTAAATGCGGTGTAATTGATTTTGGCTTAGCCAGAACCTGACCTCTAATAACATCTTTCTTATTAACACCTCTAAGGAGTGTACCAACATTATCACCAGCCTGACCTTCATCAAGAAGTTTATTAAACATTTCAACACCAGTACATGTAGTAGTGGAAGTGTTACGGATTCCTATAATTTCCATAGGATCACCAATATGAATAACACCTCTTTCAATTCTACCAGTTACAACTGTTCCTCTTCCCTGAATTGAAAAAATATCTTCAATTGGCATAAGGAAAGGCTGATCAACAGCTCTTTCAGGAATTGGAAAATATGTATCCATAGCTTCAAGAAGCTCATCAATACATTTAGTCTTATCACCATCTTCAGGATTTTCCATTGCCTGAAAAGCAGAACCTTTAATTACAGGAATATCTTCTCCAGGAAAACCAAACTCACTAAGAAGATCTCTCATCTCCTCTTCTACAAGCTCAATAAGATCCGAATCATCTACCTGGTCAGTTTTATTTACAAAAACAACAATTGCAGGAACACCTACCTGTCTTGCGAGCAGGATATGTTCTTTAGTCTGAGCCATAGCTCCATCAGTAGCAGCAACAACAATAACAGCTCCATCCATCTGAGCAGCACCAGTGATCATATTTTTAATATAATCCGCATGGCCTGGACAGTCAACATGAGCATAATGCCTGGCATCTGTCTGATATTCAACGTGACGAGTATTGATAGTTATACCTCTTGCTTTTTCTTCTGGTGCATTATCAATATCCTCATAACTCATAACCTTATCACCATTCTTACGTGCGCAATGCATTGTAATTGCAGCGGTTAGAGTAGTCTTACCATGGTCAACATGACCTATAGTACCAACATTAATATGTGGCTTAGTTCTTTTAAACTTCTCTTTAGCCATCATTTCCTCCTTGTGTTTACACACAACTAAATTATTATACGAGCAAAGTCTATCTAAAACGGCAAAAGCCGTAAGTACACAAAATACGCCATAAATTATCTTAAAAAGAGTTTATTAGATTAGTAGGATCCAGAGGTCATTATTCCGTATAAGAACTATACAAACAACGACTTGGCTGCAAATAATTTACAGCAACTGAAACCACCTAACCACCCTCGATCATTGAAAATCGTCCGGACGATTGGTTTGGCTTAAGCAAGCCCTGTCCAGCTATACTGAACAGTCTGCACATAATATTCAAAACTCATTACTTAGTCAATAGGACAAAGCTCCTGTTTGAAATTTTATGTGTTATTTATTCCGTAGGGGCAGCCACGAGGGTTTGCTATGCAAATCCTCGTGACTGTCCTTACATTAATATAATTACCATCTGTAATGAGAGAAAGCCTTGTTAGCCTCTGCCATTCGATGTGTATCTTCTTTCTTTTTAAATGCAGTACCAGCTGAATTAGCAGCATCCATCAATTCTGCAGCAAGCTTATCACTTAAAGATTTCCCACTTCTGGATCTTGCAGCAAGAATAATCCATCTCATTCCAAGAGCATCTCTTCGCTTTTCACCAACCTCTACAGGAACCTGGTAAGTAGAACCACCCACTCTTCTGGATTTAACTTCCACTAAAGGCTTAACATTATCCAAAGCCTTCATAAATACTTCTAAAGGCTTACTGTTACCTTTAGCTTCAATTATATCCATAGCGCCGTAAAGCATTCTGGTACTAATTGACTTCTTTCCATCCAGCATCATTCTGGAAATAAATTTTGCAATAATCTTACTTCCAAACCTTGGGTCAGGAAGAACTTCTCTAACCGGTGCAACTTTTCGTCTTGCCATTGTACTTCCCCCTTATGCCTTTGGTCTCTTGGCACCATATTTAGACCTACTTGTCTTTCGGTCATCTACTCCCAGTGTATCTTTTGCCCCACGAACAACATGATATCTAACACCTGGAAGATCCTTAATACGTCCACCCCTTAAAAGAACAACTGAGTGCTCCTGAAGATTATGTCCTATCCCAGGAATATATGCAGTAACTTCAACACCATTAGTAAGCCTAACTCTTGCAATCTTTCTAAGTGCAGAGTTCGGTTTCTTAGGTGTTACTGTCATCACTCGGGTGCAAACACCACGTTTCTGAGGACATGAATCAAGGGCAGGGGATTTAGTCTTCTTTGTAATAGACTTTCTTCCCTTTCTAACTAGCTGATTGATTGTCGGCATCTCTTTGATACCCTCCCTTTTTTACCTGCAATAAGCAGACAATTCTTCACACCGCTTCCGTAAACCAACGGAAACAATTTATTAAAATAAATCCAAATTACTAATAAACACTAACCAGAAACAGCAACTCCACTGTCTTCCTGATCAGAATCAGATTCGGATTGATTCTCAAGTTTTCTTGCTTCCAGTATACTTTTAACACTGGCATCAAGATCTTCATTATTTTCATCGTAAAGCTTTACATTACGATACCGTTTCATTCCTGTACCAGCAGGAATAAGGTGACCAATTATGACATTTTCCTTAAGGCCACGAAGAGTGTCAGTACTACCAGCAATTGCAGCATTAGTCAACACCTTGGTAGTTTCCTGAAACGAAGCTGCCGAGATAAAAGAATCTATATTAAGAGATGCACGTGTTATACCAAGAAGCATAGGACGCGCAACTGCAGACTCACCACCCTCTCTTAATACTTTTGCATTTTCAGCATGGAATTTATATTTATCTATCTGCTGGCCATATATAAAACCAGTATCCCCAACCTGAACGATTTCAACTTTTCGCATCATCTGTCTTACTATAGAACCAATATGCTTATCATTAATATTTACACCCTGAAGCCGATAAACTTCCTGAACTTCATTTACAAGGAATGACTGCAAAGCATTTTCTCCAAGAATATCTAAAATATCATGAGGATCTACACTACCATCACTAAGTTCTTCACCTGCCATAACAAGGTCTCCATCTCTAATTAAAAGATGTTTCCCTATTGGAACCTGATGCTTATACTCAGTACCAAACTGACCTTCTACAGCTATAATACGTTTACCTTTGACTATTTCTTTAAAATGAACAGTACCACTTATCTTTGCAAGTACGGCAGCATTTTTAGGTCTCCTGGCTTCAAACAATTCACCAACACGTGGAAGGCCACCTGTAATATCTGCTGTTTTTACAGATTCTTTCAACAGCTTAGCAAGAGCCCTCCCCTTTTTAACAACTTCACCATCATCAATACTAAGATAAGAAGAACCCGGCAGAAAGTAAGTAGCTAAATCATTACCATTCACATCCATAAGAACTAACCTGGGTTGCAAGGTTTCTAGAGAAACCTCATTAATTTTTTTCTCAGTGTTCCCCGTATCCATATTTATTTCTTCTTTCAGAGTCATTCCAAGAATAATATCTTCAAACCGAACAGTTCCATCATATTCTGCGATTATAGGTTCTGAGAATGGATCAAATGTGGTTATAGAATTATTAATAGGGACAACATCCCCCTCTTTAACCAAAAGTTCTGCCCCATTTCTAATATCAAGCTTCTGTTCCTGGGCAATCAAAACAATTTTATTTTTCTTCAGGTAAACAAAGCCTATTTCTTCTGCTTTAATCTCGACACCTTTCTGCTCTACAAGTATTTCACCACCTGTAACCTTCTGACCATGATCGACTTTAACCTTTGCAGATTTCTCAAGATCAATTTCTCTAACAACCTTTGATACAGTTAAGTATCCTTTTCTTGTAAAAAGAACATCACCACTTTCAAGAGTTACTGTATTACCAATTATTTCTTTAATAACAACAGGGTATGATAGTATTGTTTTATTTTCTTCACTAATCTTAGTTGCTGCACCACCAACATGAAAGGTTCTCATAGTAAGCTGAGTTCCCGGTTGTCCAATAGATTGTGCAGCAATGATACCTACAGCTTCACCAATATCTACTGTTTTATTTGTAGCAAGATTCCGGCCATAACACATACGGCAGACACCATGCTCGGCTTCACAGGTTAGTACAGTTCTAATCCTTACAGTTTCAACTCCAATATCTTCTATCAACAAGGCTAGTTCATCAGTAATTTCTTCATTTACATCAATAACAATTTCACCAGAAATCGGATGCTTTACCCTTTCCAGTGTAAATCTACCTGTTATTCTATCTTTTAAAGACTCAACTACATCCTCACCATCTTTGAGGGCACTAATATCTATACCATTTATGGTTCCACAATCATCGTCATTCACAACCATATCCTGAGCAATATCAACAAGTCGTCTTGTTAAATAACCTGCATCTGCCGTTTTAAGAGCAGTATCTGCGAGACCTTTTCTAGCTCCATTAGTTGAAATAAAGAACTCAATAATAGAAAGACCTTCTTTAAAATTAGACCTGATCGGAAGTTCTATAATATCTCCGGAAGGTTTAGCCATAAGTCCACGCATACCAGCAAGCTGCCTTATCTGAGTTCTGGATCCTCGGGCACCTGAATCTGCCATCATAAAAACAGGGTTAAATCCACCCTTATCTTTCTTAAGATAATCCATAAGTTCATTCGTAAGATCCTCATTAGTCTTACTCCAAACTTCAACAACTCTATTATAACGTTCTTCCTGGGTAATATGTCCCTGAATATACTGTTCCTGAATTTCACGAACCTGGTTATTTGCCCCTTCAACCATCTCTTTTTTCTTTTCTGGAATAACAATATCAGTCAAACCAATAGTAGCACCAAAGACAGTTGCATATTTAAACCCTATATCTTTTATAGAATCGAGCATCCTAACTGCTACAGGAGGTCCAAACTTAGAATACGTTTCAGCAACAAGAGCTCTTAACTCCTTATCTCCTAATACTTTATTAACAAATTCTATTTCCTTTGGCATTTCTTCATTAAAAAGAACCCTACCTGCAGTTGTTTCAACTACAGTTCCATTCAAATTAAGATTTATCTTTGAACCATAACCCAAAGCACCGGAATCTCTTGCTAAAACAACCTCTTGCGAAGAGCCATAATATTTTCCCTCACCAAGTGTTCCCTTAGTAATCTTAGTTAGATAATTTATTCCAAGAACCATATCCTGTGACGGAAAAACTATTGGGGAACCATTAGCAGGATTCAACAAATTATTAGATGAAAGCATCAAAGTCCAGCACTCAATCTGTGCAGCCTGAGTAAGTGGCACATGAATAGCCATCTGATCACCATCAAAGTCGGCATTATAAGCATGGCAAACAAGAGGATGAAGCTTTATAGCCTTCCCCTGGACCAGAACAGGCTCAAAAGCCTGAATACCAAGCCTGTGAAGTGTTGGAGCACGATTTAACAGAACAGGATGTTCTTTTACAACAGAATCGAGTACAGACCATACTTCCTGAGTTTCTTGTTCTACAAGTGTTTTTGCCTTTTTTATATTATAAACTACATCTTTTTCAACTAGTTTACGCATAATAAAAGGTTTATACAATTCAAGCGCCATTTTTGCAGGAAGACCACACTGATGAAGCCTAAGTTCCGGACCTACAACAATAACAGAACGTCCTGAGTAATCTACACGCTTTCCAAGTAAATTTTGTCTAAAACGCCCTTGCTTCCCTTTAAGCATATCAGATAAGGATTTAAGAGGACGGCTAGATGCTCCCTTAACTACTTTTTTCTTTTTTGAATTATCAAATAATGCATCTACAGCTTCCTGAAGCATCCTTTTTTCATTACGAATAATAATATCAGGTGCATTAAGTGCCATAAGTCTTTTTAATCTATTATTTCTATTAATAACTCTACGATACAAATCATTAAGATCAGATGTAGCAAATCTTCCACCATCAAGCTGAACCATAGGTCGGAGCTCTGGAGGTATTACAGGAATAACATCTAATATCATCCATTCAGCTTTATTTACTGAATCTCTAAAATTTTCTACTATTTCTATTCGTTTCAGAAGTCGCTTATCCGTTTTTATACCCTTGGCAATCATCTTCTCTCTAAGCTCTGATGAGAGAACATCAAGATCCAAATTTTCAAGAAGGGTACGAACTGCTTCTGCACCTATACCTGCAGTAAATCCTATACCATATCGCTCTTTGGCATCCATATATTCTTCTTCTGTAAGAAGATCCATCACTTTTAAATCTGTATCTCCTGGAACAATAACTACATATTTTTCGTAGTAAAGTATAGAACGCAAAGATGCAATAGTAAGATCCAACAAAAGACCCAACCGTGAAGGTACAGAACGATAATACCAGATATGAGAAACAGGAGCTGCAAGCTCGATATGCCCCATTCTTTCCCGGCGCACTTTGAAATGAGTAACCTCTACACCACAACGGTCACAAATTACACCCTTGTAGCGAATAGATTTAAATTTCCCACAATAACATTCCCATTCCTTTGTAGTGCCGAAAATTCGTTCACAAAAAAGGCCCTCTTTTTCTGGCCTTAAAGTCCTGTAATTTATAGTTTCCGGTTTTTTTACTTCCCCGTATGACCATGCCCTGATTTGCTCAGGGGAGGCCAATTTCATCATTATACTGTCAAAATCCTGTATATCTCTCATTACAAAACTCCCTAGAACTGTGAACCCTGTCTATTAATCAATTCTTCATCTCTTTCTGTTAAAGGAACTCTACTTCCTTTCAAGTCATAAATTGACATATCCAGAGCAAGACCTCGCAATTCCTGAACGAGTACATTAAACGATTCCGGTACTCCTGCAGATGAAGAAGGTTCTCCTTTTACAATACTTTCATAAATTTTAGCTCTTCCTGCCATATCATCAGATTTGATAGTTAAAAGTTCCTGCAGTGTATTTGCAGCACCATAAGCTTCAAGAGCCCAAACTTCCATTTCACCAAGTCGCTGACCACCAAACTGGGCTTTTCCACCAAGAGGCTGCTGAGTAACCAAAGAATATGGACCTGTAGATCTTGCGTGCATTTTATCATCAACCAAATGATGGAGTTTTAACATATATACATAACCAACAAAGACTTTATTTTCAAAAGCCTCACCTGTCCTTCCATCACATAGTGTAATTTTGGAAGTTTGGGGTATTCCTGCTATCTCAAGCTCCTTTTCTATCTGCTCCGTAGAAGCAGACTGAAAAACAGGAGTTGAATACCATTTATCCAGATATTTTGCCGCTAGTCCTAACTCTGTCTCCAAAAGCTGACCTATATTCATTCGGGAAGGGACCCCAAGAGGATTTAAACAAATATCCAAAGGAGTTCCATCTTCCATAAAAGGCATATCTTCTTCTGGCAAAACCCTTGCAACAACACCCTTATTACCATGACGACCAGCCATTTTATCACCCTCACGAAGCTTTCGCTTGGTGGCAATAATAACTTTAACAACTTCATCAACCCCAGGAGAAAGATCATCACCTTCAGAACGTTTAAGTCTCTGAACATCAATGACTGTCCCCTCAGTACCATGAGGTATTTTAAGAGAAGTGTCTCTTACTTCTTTAGCTTTCTCACCAAAAATAGAATTTAGTAGTTTAAATTCCGGTGTTGTTTCAGTCTCAGATTTAGGAGTAACCTTACCAACAAGAATATAACCAGAACTAACTTTAGCCCCTACACGAATAATACCCTCTTCATCAAGCTGATCTAGGGAATTTTCATTTATATTAGGTATATCTCTAGTAAGCTTCTCAGGACCTAGCTTAGTTTCACGAACATCTATTGTAAACTCTTTAATATGTACAGAGGTATAAATATCCTCTTTAACAACTTTTTCTGATATAAGAATAGCATCCTCATAGTTATATCCATTCCAGGGCACAAAACCTACAAGAACATTTCTACCAAGCGCAAGTTCACCAAATTTTGTGGCTGGCCCATCTGCAAGAACAGCACCTTTTTCTATTTCCTGACCTAATGATACAATAGGCTGCTGATTAAAACATGTATCCTGATTAGTTCTTTGATACTTCTGCATTACGTATTCGTCCAAAGCACCTTCATCTTCAGGATTAATTGATTTTATGACAACTTTTTCAGAAGAAACGTATTCAACAATACCAGACCTGCGAGCCTTTACAAGAACCCCGGAATCATATGCTGCTTTAGCTTCCATCCCTGTTCCAACCCTGGGCGGTTCAGGGAAAACCAAAGGAACTGCCTGACGCTGCATATTAGAACCCATTAAAGCCCTGTTTGCATCATCATGTTCTAAAAAGGGGATTAAAGATGTTGCTACTGAAATAACCTGCTTTGGTGACACATCCATGTACTGTATTTCTTCAGGAGATTTGGTTGTATAATCACCAGCCTTTCTGATAGAAACCATATCATCAGCAAATACCCCACCTTCAACAAGCTTTGCATTCGCCTGTGCAATGTTATATTTTTCCTCATCCATAGCAGAAAGATACTCGACATCTCTTAAAGCCTTACCATCTTTGACCTTTCTATAGGGAGTTTCAAGAAATCCGTATTCATTTACCCGTGTGTAGTTTGCAAGTGAAACAATAAGACCAATATTAGGACCTTCAGGAGTTTCAATAGGACACATTCTTCCATAATGCGTATAATGAACATCCCTTACCTCAAAACCTGCACGGTCTCTTGAAAGCCCTCCAGGCCCAAGAGCATTAAGTCTTCGTTTGTGAGTAAGTTCAGCAAGAGGATTAACCTGATCCATAAACTGTGAGAGCTGACTTGAACCAAAAAACTCTTTTACAGCAGCTACAACAGGTTTTATAGAAATTAAATCCTGGGGCTTAATAGTATCAAGCTCTTTAAGACTCATCCTTTCTTTTGCAATTCTTTCCATTCTGGTAAAAGCTGTCTTCATCTGATTTGCAAGAAGCTCACCAACAGAACGGATTCTTCGATTCCCAAGATGGTCAATATCATCCACATTGGATTCACCAATATATACCTGGATTAAATAACGCATAGTATTAACTACATCAATTTTATCCAAAACATGAGAACCGTTTTCCAAATCATAATCAAATTTCTTATTTAGCTTATAACGCCCGACCCTACCCAAATCATAACGTCTGGAAGTAAAAAACATGGAATTTAGATCTTTTTCCGCACTTTCAATTGTTATAGGTTCACCAGGCATAAGAATAGAGTAAACAGAAGATAAAGCATCTTCCTTTGAAGGCTCATCAATCTCAGGATCATCGGGAGTAAATTTAATTTCTTCCCTTTCAAAACAATTCATAATTATCTGGGAATGAAGTGACTCTTTATGATCAAAATCAATAATTTGAATCTTCTTAACACCCGAATGAATCAATTCATCTACAACATGTGGATGAAGTTTTTCGCCGGCTTTATAAAGCTTTTTTTCTACACCTTCACTTTCTATAACAACAGCTCTTGCAAGTACTTTACCTACAAGTTCATCTTTTTTCTCTCTTTTATCCACAACTTTTACAGATTTAATTTGAAAAAAGAGATCGATAAGCTTTTCACGAGTATCATACCCCAAAGCTCGAAGAAAAAGAGTTCCAAGAATTTTCTTTTTACGATCAATCTTAGCATAAATCAGCTCTTTTTTCTGATCTATCTCAAACTCAAGCCAGGAACCTCTATATGGAATGATTCTTGAAGAATAAATACCTTTATCATGGGAAAATATTACACCAGGAGATCGATGGATCTGACTAACAACAACACGCTCTGCACCATTAATTAGAAAGGTACCCCTCTCAGTCATCAAAGGAACATCCCCTACATAAATATTCTTCTGTCTAATTTCACCTGTCTCCTGAAACACAAGATTAACCTTGGCTTTGATAGGAACAGCATAGGACAGCCCTTTCTTCTTACATTCTATTTCAGTTAATTTTATTTTATCAATGTCCAACTTATATTCAATATACTCAAGCAGCATATCTCCGCTTTGACTTTCAATTGGAAAAATACTTTGAAAAACCTCTTCCAAACCCTGAAGAGCAGGAGCTTCACCAGCCGCAAGCTTATTCATCTGAAGAAATTTTTCATATGATTTTAACTGTATGTCAACAAGATTTGGAAGATCTAATGTCTCTTCAAAATCCGAACCAAGATATGTCCGCTTAATGGTTTTGCCTTCTATAAGCATTACCACCCTCCCTGAAATAGAAATGTATTCAACTGCAGAACCTACAGCATTTAACAACATTCAATCTCTAATATTATACAAAATACCACCGGAATTCTTCATTCCGGCGGCTAATCGAGTCATCTAATAATTTTAAAACCTAAACAATTGTTATTTAACTTCAGCAACTGCACCAGCTTCTTCAAGTTTTGTTTTAATTTCTGCTGCTTCATCTTTTGAAACACCTTCTTTAAGAACCTTATCTCCAGCCTCAACAAGCTCTTTTGCTTCTTTAAGACCAAGACCTGTAAGTGCTCTAACTACTTTAATAACAGGAATCTTCTTTCCCTCACCAAAACTTTTAAGAACAACATCAAACTCTGTCTGTTCTTCAACTACTTCAGCAGGATCTGCTACTGCTGCTGCTGCTGCTACTGGAGCAGCTGCTGTAACACCAAATTTTTCTTCCATTGCAGAAATCAGTTCAGAAACCTCTAAAACAGTCATGCTTGCAATTGCATCTAAAATCTCTTCTTTTGTAGACATATTACCTTCTCCTCATTATTTTGCAGCGATAGCATGCTACCTGCGAAGACTAACGCTGACATATTTATAAAACCAATATTACAATCGGCATTTTAACTAAAGTAAACTATTCACCCTTCTTATCTGCAACAGCTTGTAATGTCCTTACAAGTTTCTGAGGTACAGCATTAAGAACATAAACAACATTCTGTAAAGGTGCATTTATTGTTGCCATCAACTTAGAAATAAGCTCAAGTCTGGTTGGAAGTTTACTAAACTCAACAATTTGGTCAGCATCAAAAACATTGCCGTCAATTATTCCACCCTTAATCACAAGAGTTCCATATTTTGCGAATTCTACTAACTCCTTAGCAACCGGACCAGCCTCGTTTGAAACCAAAGCTACAGCTGTTGGACCTACAAGATTTGCACCAACTTCCGGTCTATCAAGCTGTTGCAATGCGATTTTAGTAAATCTATTTTTAACAACTTTATAGACAGCATCCTGAGCTCTCAATTTACCTCTGAGTTCAGTAATTTTTTCAACAGTAAGGCCACGATAATCAGTAAAGATTATATCCTTAACTTTTTCAAGAGTACCCTTAATCTCGTCAACTGCCTTAACCTTGTGGCCCTGTATTTTCACCTGATAATCTGACATAATTTCCCCTATACTCCGGCCTGGTCAAGGGACTTCAAGTCAACCTTAACACCAGGACCCATTGTTGAAGAAAGAGCAATAGTTTTAAAAAAATCACCCTTTGTATCACTTGGTTTTTTCTTTGCTATATCCTCAATGACAAGCATAGCATTGCTTTTCATCTGTGCAGCATCCATAGACACCTTACCAACAGCGAAATGCACTACACCTGTTTTATCAGATCTATATTCAACACGACCTTTCTTAAGTTCAGCTAGTGCTCCCTTAACATCAAAGGTTACTGTCTGTGTTTTTGGATTAGGCATAAGTCCTCGTCTACCAAGAATCGGACCAAGCTTACCTACATCCTTCATCATATCCGGTGTTGCTACTGCTACATCAAAATCGAGCCAGCCACCTTTAATCTTTTCAACCAAATCAACATCACCAACATATGCAGCCCCAGCTTCTTTTGCCTCATCAGCCTTTTCACCTTTAGCAAATACAAGAACTTTCTTTTCTGCTGAAAATTGGAAAGGAAGAACAAGAGTATCTCTTACTGATTGGCTCTTCTTTAGATGCAACCTAACTGACAACTCAACTGTTTCATCAAATTTAGCAAAAGCAACATCCTTAATAAGCTCTAAAGCCTTATCAACAGGAAAATAACTTTGCTTTTCATATTTACCGAGTGCTTCGGTGTACTTTTTTCCATGTTTCATACTATTCACCCACCTTAACACCCATACTACGAGCTGTTCCAGCAATAATTTTCATTGCAGCATCAATATCATTTGCATTAAGATCCTGCATTTTAATTTCTGCAACCTCTTTTAACTTTGCCTTAGATATTGTAGCAACTTTATCCTTGTGAGGTTCAGCTGATCCACTATCTATGCCGCAAGCTTTCTTAATAAGAACTGCTGCTGGTGGTGTTTTTGTTATAAAAGTAAATGTTTTATCAGAATAAACTGTTATAACAACCGGGACAGTCAAACCTGCTTCAACATTCTTTGTTCTCTCATTAAACTGCTGAACAAATTGAGGAGCACTAGCCCCGTGAGGACCCAGAGCCGGACCAACCGGCGGTGCTGGGGTAGCTTTCTGAGCAGGAACCTGCAACTTAATAAGTGCAGTAACCTTTTTCTTTGCCATTTATTTCTCCAATATACAGGTAGATGCAAGGCATACCTTGCTTCTACCAGTTTGTGGTAATTACGTTTGCCTAAAACAAACTCCCAACAATCTTCCAACGGAAGACTCAAAAATCACCGTAAAGACGTAGCATGCTACATCTCTAGGTCGGTGATTATACTAAATTTTTTCAACCTGAAGAAAATCAACTTCTACAGGAGTAGCTCTTCCAAAAATACCAACTACAACCCGGAGCTTACCCTTCTCTCCATTTACATCTTCAATAGTACCTGTAAAAGTATCAAAAGGCCCTTCTATAATCCTAACACTGTCACCCTCAGAAAAAACCTGAGCCGATTTTACATTTTTATCAGACTTAATTTGTCCGGTTTTCTGCAAAATAGACCTGGCCTCTTCTGCAGATATAGGTTGAGGTTTTGCCCCACCCATAACACCAACAAACCCAGTAACACCTTGTATTGTTTTTATACCCGAGCAAACTTCCTTCCATCCCCGCTCAGGAAGATCCATTTCTATAAGAATATAACCAGGAAGAAACTTCTTTGTAGTAATTCTCTTTTTACCATCTTTTACCTCAGCAACTTCCTCAGAAGGAACCTTAAGATCGAAGACTGTTTCTGTAAAAGGAGATTTCTCCATCATTATTCGAATAAATTTTTCTATTTTATTTTCATAACCTGAATAAACATGAAGCACATACCAACCCTTTGCCATTTTCCCCCCACTCTATCTAAAACACTCTACCAGGAGCTGGACAACTAAAAAAGAAGATCCATTCCCTTAAGCAGAAGAAAATCCACAAAACCAAGTACAACAGCAAAAATAAAAGTAGACACTATTACAACCCTGGTTGAAGCAGCCACATTTTCCCTACTGGGCCAAACAACTCGCTTAAGCTCTGAATAACTATCTTTAAAGAACTGAATAATTTTTTTCATAATCTTATATCCTTAGTCGTTAAAAAATAAAAAAGTTACAGGCCAGGTAGGATTCGAACCTACAACATCCGGTTTTGGAGACCGGCGCTCTAGCCATTAGAGCTACTGGCCTGAGAAGATCTTATTTAATTTTACTTTCTTTATGCAATGTATGCTTTTTGTCCCACTTACAATATTTCATAAGTTCAAGCTTTCCCTGCATATTTCTTCTGTTTTTTTCTGTTGTATAATTCCTGCGATTGCACTCTGTGCATTTTAAAGCAATTTTCTCAATTGCCCCTTTCTTTTTACTTGCCATAACTGTCTAATCCCCTATTATCCCTATGCATCACAGAATCACGTATCAACTACAGTATAAAAATCAAATGATTCACAGATTATTACAAAGACACTCTGTATGTCAACACAACTGACTCAAAAATATATAATTTGGTGTCAGAAATCTAACTAATAGCCCTCGATCGGATTTGAACCGATTACCCCCTCCTTACCATGGAGGTGCTCTACCGACTGAGCTACAAGGGCACTGTTAAAGTTTGCCAAAAATAGCAAAATCAGGGTCTTTTGTCAACATGTAAACTTCTTAACATTAGGATAATTCTGATTATAGGAGGGGAAGGGATTCCCCTGGCTCCAAACCCGCTGATCCACACCGCTTTTCCCGGCTACCGCCGGGCGGTGCGGGCGGTTTTTCCACCACCCCTACTGGAAACAGGTGAAGATACAAGGTATATGATTCTAAATCACAGATAAATCGATCTACTGCTTCATTAAGGATTTACTCAGGGATAGATTTCAGGCTGATTATGTTTATTTCAAAAATAATTATAAAAGAGAATCACTGCACTTGAGCAAACCATCTATATAATCATAATCTATAACCTGTTAATAATCACTTACAGGAGTTTATCTTGAACGCAGCAACAAACAATAGCCGAAACGGTAACAGTTCTGAATCTATAAAACAGGGATTCCTTGAGCATCTTAAATACACTTTGGGTGTTGATGAATTCACAACAACAAACCATGACCGTTTTATGGCTTTATCATATACAGTTAGGGACAGACTGATAAATCAGTGGATTAAAACACAGCAAACTCATCATAATAAGAATACAAAAAGAGCATATTACCTTTCTCTGGAATTCCTTATGGGCAGAGCTATGGGAAATAATATTATAAATATGCAGCTGGAAGACAATGTATCAGAGGTTTTACAGGAACTCGGATACAATCTTGAGGAGCTTGAGGATCAGGAAGCTGATGCCGGTCTTGGTAATGGAGGACTGGGTAGACTTGCCGCATGTTTCCTTGATTCCATGGCAACTATGAATCTGCCCTCTTTTGGTTACGGTATAAGATATGACTATGGTATTTTTAAACAGAAAATTGATAATGGATACCAGACAGAACAACCTGATGACTGGTTACGAAACGGTAATCCCTGGGAAATAGAGCGTCCTGATGTTACTGTAAAAGTTTCTTTTGGAGGCAGAGTTGAAGCTTTTAACGAAAAAGGTAAAACTATTTACAGATGGATGGACACAAATGATGTAATTGGTGTCGCATATGATATGCCCATAGCTGGATATGGCGGGAAAACAATTAATACCCTGAGACTATGGAGTGCAAGGGCTGCAGAAGAATTTGATTTCCAGGATTTTAATGACGGTGATTATGTAGAAGCAGTAAGTGCAAAAGTACAGGCAGAAAATCTTACTAAGGTACTTTATCCAAATGATACACTTTATCTGGGAAAAGAATTACGATTAAAACAACAATATTTTTTTGTTGCATGTTCCCTTAACGATATTTTAAGGCGTTTTAGAAAATCAGAAGAACCCTGGAAAAAATTTCCAGACTATGCTGCTATTCAGCTGAATGACACACATCCATCTATAGCAATACCAGAACTAATGAGACTGCTTATGGATGAAGAAAATTTGTCCTGGGATAAGGCATGGAAGATAACAGAATCTGTAATGGGTTACACTAATCATACATTAATGCCAGAAGCTCTTGAAAAATGGCCGGAACCAATGCTTGCAAAATTGTTACCAAGGCACTTGCAAATTATATTAGAAATTAATCGTAGATTTCTAAATAAGGCTATAACTTTTTTTCCAAATGACATGGATAAAATAAGAGAGATAAGTATTGTAGAAGAAGGAAATCCAAAACAAATTCGAATGGCAAATTTATGTATTACAGGTTCCCATTCAACCAATGGAGTTGCAGCTCTTCATACTGAACTTTTAAAAAGTAGGCTTGTACCCTCTTTCGCAAAAATATTTCCAAAAAGATTTAACACCAAAACAAACGGCAATACCCAGCGTCGATGGCTGCTTCATGCAAATCCAGCACTTGCTGCCCTTATTACAGAAACAATAGGGGACGAATGGATAACAAACTTTGCTCAATTAAGAAAACTTGAGGCATGGGCAGAAGACAAAAATTTCAGAACGAAATTTCAGGAAACAAAACTACTTGCTAAACGCCGATTATCTGAATGTGTAGAAAAAAAATACGGAATAAAGCTGAACCCCGAAGCATTCTATAATGTACAAATTAAAAGAATGCATGAATATAAAAGACAGCTTTTAAATATTATGCAGATAATAATGCTGTATAATCGAATCAGAAAAGGGAATCCAGACAATTACTTTCCCCGGATTTCAATATTTGCCGGCAAATCTGCCCCTGGTTATGATATGGCAAAACTTATTATTAAACTAATAAATAATGTTTCCGGTATTATAAACAATGATGAATCTATTAAAGGAAAAATTGCGGTTTATTTTCTTGCTGATTACAAAGTCTCTCTGGCCGAAAAAATTATACCAGCCACAGATTTATCAGAACAAATATCTACAGCCGGGACAGAAGCTTCCGGAACAGGAAATATGAAGTTCATGTGCAACGGAGCAATTACCATAGGAACAATGGATGGTGCTAATGTTGAAATTGTTCAGGAAGCAGGAATTGAAAATGAGTTCATATTTGGATTAAGCGCAGATGAAGTTGCTGAATTAAAACCAACATACAATCCTCAAAGTTACTATTTAGAAGACAAAGAAATTAAAGAAGCTCTTGATATGATATTTAATGATTATTTCAGCTTTTCGGAGCCAGGAATATTTGAGCCCATTAAACAAATGATTATGAAAGATGGAGATAAATATATGCATCTGGCAGATCTTAGATCTTATGACGATGCTCACCAGAGAGCAGCAGCAGTCTATGAAGACAAAGATGAATGGAACAGAAAAGCCATTATAAACATAGCTTCTGCGGGCAAGTTTTCATCAGATAGAACCATTGCTGAATATGCAAAAGATATATGGAACCTGAAACCCTGTCCTATTGATTAAATTAAATGAATTAAAACGTTTTTTCATGTAGGGACAGGTCGCGACCTGTCCC
>JAQIBN010000138.1 GCA_027859095.1 Spirochaetia bacterium
TTAATGTCAGATGATATGGAGACTTTCGAAGATGAACCGACAACAATGAATGATAAATTGATACGGTTAGAATCAAGCGAGTTCCCAGAAATGGAAAAAATAATAGAAAAAGCCTATGGTAAACCCTGGGACGAAATAAAGAATGCGTAAAATTTTATCACTAATCCTATTGTCATCTATTGCCCTGTCTGGCATTGTGCTGAATACAATTTATTATGACAAGTACTTTTTGGATGCTAACTATGGGATTAAATTATCTATTTTTCTATCTATTGCATTTATAGTATTCGAGTCGGCATTGTGGATTTATTCAAATAGAAAATGGTATCTTAATATACTAAAATTTTCTATGGTGTTATTTTCTATCCTGGTTACATTATCAAGTCAGTTTTCAAGTACGTCTATTAAGGAATCTTTAACCGCTGCCGTGATATTTGAGAAAACAGATGTATCGGGTGATGTGAATTATTATCGAGACAGAATTGCAATCCTGGACAATCGAATTGACGAATACATAAATCAACAATTAGTGTTCGGCTCGGAAAAGAATCGGACTGAAAGAGAAAATGCAGAGTTTGAAAAAAAGAGACTCGAGGCAAAACTTGAAAATGTCACTATAAAAAAACAAGACGATATTGAAACTATCAATAAACCCAAGTCTATATATTTTTGGTTCAGCAATGAACTCCCGGGTATTGTTAATGGAGAGGTAAACGAAAACTTTATAAGAATATGCTTCCAATTATTCAGTTCAATTATTCTGGCTTTAATGGCTCCAATATGTTTGACGATGATTAAAGGTTTCCCAGATAGCAAAAAGAAACGGGTCCATAAAACTAAGCCGGAAAAGTTAAAAATAAATATCCCGGATATGTTCAATAAATATAAAAGAAATGGACTTGATAAAACGGATATCAATAATATCATAACGGTTTTTTTATGGACTTCCTCCCGGGAAGAAACTGTCAAAATATTAAGCCCTCTAGAGGTTCAGGAAAAGTATAAAAAGCTGCATGAGAATAGGACTGAATACAGGGCGTATACAGAAAAAGAATGTCAATTAGTTTATAACGATTTGATAAACCAGGGACTTGATAAAATATATTTCAAAGATGCGATTGAAAAGTTTAAAATGGAGGGAATGATTTGAAAAACTTAATTAAACAGGCTCATGATAATGCAACTGAAAGAGGATTTTATAGTATGTTTCCTAAAAATGATGTACATGAAAAACTAAGAGAGGAAATAGAAGAGTTTAGAATTGCGACCCCGAATAATACTTTTCACAAAGACAGTGAACAAAGTGAAATTGCAGATATCATAATTGTACTTTTGGCATATTGTAAAGAAATGGGTTACGATGTTGAAAAATTACTGACTGAAAAAATAGAGTTTAATAAAATAAGGGAGTATTAAATGGGTATATATTTATGTGGAGCACGTATTTATAAATACGGCAAATGGACTTTTGAATATGGTATGGGGTGCGGTTTATGGCCTATCAGAAAGGATGGTAAACCGTACAAAATAGCGGGTAAGAAGTTTTACGCTGATTTAGATTTATGGTTAAAAATGGATGATACGGAAAAAGAAAATTACCGAGTCGGTGGTGGATGCGAAAGATACGAAACTACCTAAGGTTCTAAAGGGCACTTATCACTTCATCAAGGGAATGTGCAACTATTACCCGCTGACCTCTTAGGCGTAGTTTTTCGTGCATATCCTTTTGAATATCAGTAGGTTCTTTGCCCGGTTGTTTAACTTCTATCCATAATACTTTTGAATTGTCCATGATTACTAAAATATCTGGAGTACCTGCTATTGCTAATTTTATATTATGCTGTCTTGACCCGGCATTCATGCGATATACTAAATAGCCTAAGGCTTTGAGATAATCCATTATTTCATGTTGAATTTCAGATTCGATCATAATTCATTATAAACTATTTAATCTTTACAAATCAAGAAGGGTTACTAACGCCCCTTAAACTTAAAATTGAGTAAAAAATTTTAATCATTTTTGATTGAAAGGTTATACAATAAACACTTGACGGTTTAAACATATAATAGTATTATCTATATAGAGGTAATTAAATGGGAAAAGATGTAATAATAATCAAAGGAAAGAAATGCTTTATAGATTCGGAGGGATTGGCTTTCCTTTCTAACAATGAACATAGATCTATTGTAAGGCTTATTAAAAATCATACAACTACCCTTGAAGAGTTTGGAGTAATGGGATTTGAAATCACTAAACCTGATTCTAAAGGCGGACGGCCTAAAACAACATATTTACTGAATGAAGAGCAAGCTACATTATTAACAACTTTCATGAAGAATAGTACAAAAGTGGTATTATTCAAAAAGAAACTTGTAAAAGAGTTTTTCAGAATGAGAGAATATATTCAAAAGCAAGAGTTAATAAGACTTACTGGAATAGAAACCCGTAAAACTCTCACTGATAAAATAAAAGAGTCAGGGGAAAATGAAAGGATGCACGGGCATGGTTATTCTACTTATACAAAACTTATCTATTCGCTTACTGGATTATCTGAAACTTATAAAGAATGGAAAATAGATCATCCAGATAAGAAAGTGTCTTTCAGGGATTATTTAGTTCCTGAAGATCTATAAAAAGTAGAGATTGCAGAGGGTATTATAAAACCACTAATTGAAATGGAAAAGCAATATTCAGAAATTAAAGATACATTAGAACCTATTTTTAAACAGAAAGAGGTAGAGTAATAATAAATAAAAGTGTTGACAAATACTATACTACGGTATAATATAGTAAGTGGAGGTGATTATGTCAGAATACGACACGAAAATAAAACCAGATGATAAAAAATACTATGCCCCTAATATGGCAAGGGAAAGACAATTCCATTTAGTCTCTGGAAATAAAAAGACGGCTATTAGAAGAGCTGAGGAATCAGAGGGTAGAACGTGGGAAGAGCTACAAGATCAGGGGTGGAAAATAGAAATATTTTATGGGAGTGAATATGAGTGAAAAGTCAATTACATTACCTGAATTACCTGATATAACTTTTTACGTAAGTAGAGAAATGTTATCAGGTGTTGCTGTGAGTTTTCAAAAAAATGGTGAAATATATGGAATAAATAGGATTGATAATATTAAATCTGAATTATTTGGCACTCTTAATATATCAGATTTAAGCGATAGAGAAATCATTATTTGTGGTATAAGTGGCACGTCAATGTCAGAAATATTAAATAAAAGGAGTCACTAATGAGTGAAAAGTCAAAGATTAAACCGGAAGATATGCCGGATTTATTCGAACAGGGAATGAAAATGGAAGTCGTGGAAGATGAAGATACTCAAGAGGCAGTTGTTGAAGATCAAACCCAGGGCACAGAAATAACGGGAACATTGGAACAGACAAGGGAAATATCAACTCTATCTGAATCAGGGCAACTGCTACAAATGGCACTTGATAAGGATAAGGGTATTGATATAATTGAAAGATTTATCGAACTGAAAAATAAGGAAGAGGGAAAGCTTTGTAAGAAAGAGTTTGATTTACATTTTTCTGCAATGCAAAAAGATTATATTCCAGCTACTAAAGGAAATGATGTATATAATAAAGAGGGTAATAAGATCCTTTATAAGTTTTGCTCTCTTGAAGATATCTTAAAAGTATACTCTCCAATAATTTCAAAGCATGGGTTTTCTTTCAAATGGAAAGAAGAAATGATGAGTGAAAACTTAAAGAAAATATCTTGTATTATTTCAGGGTACGGACATGAAGAAATCGGATCTGTAGAAATACCAATAAGCGCAGCTACATCTTTCACTAATTCAATACAACAAAGAGGCGTTTCGACTTCATACGGAAAACGATATTCTTTTATCAATTCATTTGGCGTAATTATTGAAGATGAGGACGACGATGCACAGAGCCTTACTTTTGATGATGGTGTAAAATATGCCGCAATAGTTCAACAGATAGGTGACTGCAAAACAATAAAAGAATTATCAGAGTTATGGACTTTATTCTGGAAAGATCCTGATTATGATCTGGAAGATAAGCGCCGGGTAGGTACTATCAAGGATAAAAAGAAAAAGGAG
Source organism: Spirochaetia bacterium (assembly GCA_027859095.1). Classification (GTDB taxonomy): domain Bacteria; phylum Spirochaetota; class Spirochaetia; order B11-G9; family B11-G9; genus JAJRQE01. The sequence goes on from JAQIBN010000138.1 coordinate 4,091, forward strand.
TTAACCAAAAAATGATTTATTATATGGAACAGGGAAAAGAAGAATGGTTAAATATAAGGCTTGGAAAAATAACAGCTTCAAGAGTTGCTGGTATTTTGAAAGGTTCAAAAGGTTCTTATCTTGCAAGCCGTAAAAATTATATGGCTGAAAAAGTATGCGAAATATTAACAGGCCAACAAGGTGAACATTTTGTATCAAAAGAAATGCAGTGGGGAACGGATAACGAACCATTAGCAAGATCGGCTTATGAAGCGATAACAGGTAATACAGTGGAAGAGGTCGGGTTTATAATCCATGATAGTATAAGCGATTTAGGGAGCAGCCCGGACGGCTTAATAGGTACTGATGGAGGTGTTGAAATAAAATGTCCTAACACTGCAACCCATTTAGAATTATTATTAGGTGGAAAAGTAAAACGTGATTACATAATACAAATGAATGTAAATATGATGTGCGATAATCGAAAATGGTGGGATTATGTAGACTACGATCCACGGTTACCGGATGAGTATTCAATATTTATTCAGAGGTTCCAGAGGGATGAAAAACTAGTAGCAGAGATTACAATGGAAGTAATAAAGTTCAATGCCGAATTGGATGCACTGGTTAAAAAACTAAAAGGGTTTAAGAAATGAATGAAATCAAAATTATACAGGAAGTTGAAAGTTTAAAACTGGCAAAGAAAAATCTTATAGTTAAAACATTTGCTCCAGTTATCGAACAGCTTAATAAGTTGGGAAATGAGTTTCCGGAAATTAAAGCCCTGGAAACCTCGACCGAAAAATCAGCTAAAGCAAAAAGATTTAGAATCGACTTTGGAAAGGCATTGACCTTGGCAGATAAAAAAAGAGCTGAATTAAAAGAGGACTCTTTAAAAGAAAGTAAAGCGATCCAGAATGTTTATAATAAAATCAAAGAATTAACAGCCGATACGAAAGCTGAAGCCCTGGAAATAGAATTGCATTATGAAAGACTTGAAGAGGAAAAGAAAAAGACTCTTGCAGCTGAAAGGATCTTGGAACTGTCAAAATACGATACCGATGGCACAACAATGGATCTTGGCAATATGGCCGATGAAGTCTGGGATAATTTTGTAATTGGTATCAAGGCAAATTCCGAGGCAGTCAAAGAAGCCGAGAGAAAGGCAGAGTCTGACCGGATTGAAATCGAAAGAATAAATAATCTGCATACTGAAAGAAAGAATAGTATTCTCCATTTATGGAATTATGTTGATTTAAATGTGCAAGAGAAAAACTTAGGTATATTTTCTGAATCTGCATGGAAAACTATTGTGGATCAATTGGAAGAGCTTGATAAAAAAGAAAAAGCTAAGCAGGCTAAAATCAAAGCAGAAAATGAACGGCTGCGAGTTGAAAACGAAAAGGCTAATAAGAAAATGCTTGCAGATAAAAAGCGAGCCGATGATAAATTGAAAGCTGAACGGGAAGCAAAACTGAAACTTGAAAAGGAAATTGCAGATAAGAAAGCGGAAGATTTGAAACTTGAAGAGTCAAAGAAATCGGCTTCTGATATTGAAAAATTAAGTATCGTTGAAGATCATTTGATAGATCAGATAACTACTGTTAAATCTGTAATTGCTAAAGATGGAATCCGGGAAGCTCAAATCTGTATACTGAACGCAATTAAAAAATTGAAATGAAGATACTGATTTTAGAAAACGACCAGTATTTAGTAGAATCAAAAACCGTCCCAATAGTGGGGCGGCATTATTCCCTTGAAGATGCCACCCATGGAAGCAATGCACAAAATTCTGCTTTTCATGCCCTGATATCTGAGTTCTACCGATGGATGCTTTCAAGTAATGAGTTCGTATATGAGATTGACAGTATAACGTATGATTTTTCGTGTCCTGATTGGTTAACCCTGAAAGATATTTTTAAGAGAAAATACGGCGCTGGTTTCGAGTCCTTTGTTTTCGTTGAAATGCATGAACCGGTAATGGGAGCCGAGTTTATAACCAAGCCTAAAATCATGGATGCTAAAAAGTACAGTGATATTCCAGAGGCTATCCGAAAAGATCCTGATTATAAGAGTTTAATCCGAGGTAGACTTAAATCATGGGCATGCTACACAAAAAAACAGCGTATGAACTTACTCGACAATACAATCAATATTATGAAGCTATCTAAATGTGATTCTAAAAAGTTTCATGAAATTTTAGATGGATTGGAAGAGGTGAAATCTTGAAACAAACTGAAATAGACAACCTAGAAGAAATGTATAATCACTACCACGGTCTTTGCTTTGTATGCCAAAATAAAGCTACAGAAAGAGCTCATATTCTCGGCCAGGGGAAAACAAGCCGGAAAATGTACGGTGATTCAAATGTTGACAATCCGCTCTCCTGGCTGCCGACCTGCCAAAGACATAATGCACTTGTAGATATCAGTCAAAATATTATTGCGGGTAGAAGTATTTGCAAAATCATAGAATCAATTTTTATAGACTCTGAGAAAAGAAGGCTAATCGAAAATATTGTACGTAAAAATATAAAACGAAAGGAAGGTAAGAATGGGAGATAAAACATATTCAACTAGTGAAGTAGCATCAATGCTAGAAAAGCATCCGAAAACTATCAATTATTATCATAATAAATATGGCTTCGGAGAGATGCAGGGTCGTGATTTACGATTCACTGACAGAGAAATGAAGAAAATTATACAGATTATGGGGGAGAAATAAGAAAACCAGGCTGGAACAACGTTTCAGCCTGGAAAATAAAAGGAGGTTATCATGAAAAAGTCTATTTATTATCACATGGAACTCTATTTTATGCAAGTTTTATTTTTATTGCATTATTTTATAAATAGTTGTTGACAAGTGTAATGATACGTGTTACTTTTAGATAGTTAGATAAGGGAGTGATTATGACAACAATAAAAGAAATTAGAGATGATATGAATAACAACGAATCAGCAATAAGAAAAGGTGTTTATCAGCTCGCAGACGGTTTGTTTGAATGGCTAACATATACAAGGTCTGGAGAATGTAAAAAACTTTCTACAGCAATGAGAAACGCCGGATTTACAGTATAAATTAAGCCCTCCCAGGAGGGTTAGAATTAAGTATTATCTAACGACCTTGTATGAGGTTAAATAGATAGTATTCATATATTTAGTTTTTTTCCAACAAGAGGTACAAAAGGGTGAAGAAAATGGTATAACTAATTGTTTCAAGCATGAACTTTCGTAGGTTCGAGTCGGGAGTAATGCCCCGGCATTTATTAAATCAAATTATTAAGGAGCTTTTTATGAAAGAGAAAATGAGAAGAGATGTTAGAATCAGGCATAAAGTAGGTGATTATGGCAAAGTAGACAGAGTAGTTCGGAAGTCATTCGTTAAAGAGGCATCTCATAAAGTAGAAACAAGTACCTGGAGTGATGGATTCTTCTCTGGAATCAAAAGGATATTATCAAAGATTTTCGGATTTAAAAAGAAACGACCTCAGCCACAACATAACGGAACAGGGACGAGGAAACTATACTGTAAAAGGTTCGGTGGTGCTTTTGGTGGATCAGGGAATAAGCGATCTAATAAAGGCAGACCCGGAGTAAAACTTGCCAAAAAATTGACTATACATATATAACTATTTAAAGGGGATATCATGGATGATATGGAAATGTTAATAGATAATATCAAAAAGTTAATGGATACCGTAAAATCAAATCAAGAACTTATATCACTACTTATAAAGCGGATTACAATACTGGAGAAAGGATAAATAAATGAAAAAACCAAATTATGATTTATCAAGAAAAAAATGTCACGCTTGCGGCGCTCCTATTCACCGGGATATGAAAAGAGGGGTAGAGTTTTGTTCTTATTTTTCATGTAGGATTAAGAATGTTGAGTTTACAATTCCCTTCGTCCAGGAGGGTGAAGAATGAACACATCAACCGACTATAATTCAAAACAAATTGATACTAGGGAGTCAAGGAGGTCTGAAATACTACGGCCTACTAAACTATTCGAATGTGGTTATTGTAATAAAAAAACAGCGGCTTGCAGAATGAAGTACCGTTGCCCGTTTAAAGATTCGTTAAAGTTTTGCGGGTTGCCAGTATGAAAAAAGTATTTGATACCAAAGGAACATTTAAAGCAAAAACAGCAGCTGAAAAATGGTTAACAGATAACGGGTATTCTTTCGGATCATCATGTGTATACTCTCCCCAAGCTATTAAAAAAGGTAACTGGAATATTGCAAAATGGAGAAACCTTACTGTTGAAGAAAGGAAAAATATTGACGGAATTATTACGGGCAATGGACGGGAAGGACCTATTACTGTTGAAATATATGAAGAGGTGGATAATGGATCAATTAAGTCTTAAAATAATTAAAATCAGAAAGCCTCAAAAGTGTTGGGGATGTGCAGGAGAATTTCCAGTCGGTACAGAACTGACAAGATCCGTTATTGTAGATCAAGGGGAATTCTCATCCGACTATTGGTGTAATGAATGTGAAGCATTACTAAACAGTCTTGAATTATGGCAGCTTGAAGAAGGCTTTGCAATGGGTGAATTATTAAATTACAAGGAGTGATCATGAGTATAGGACTAAATAAACTAAAACAGATTATCAAAACAGACGGGATCAAAACAGTATCTGAAAAGCTGAATGTTTCTACCTCACTTTTATATCAATTAAATAATGAAACGTATAACCCAATGAGTATGAAAATGTTGACTGTTTATAAAATCCGGGATACATATGCAATTGAGGTTAACGACTGGAGGCAATTAACGTTATGATATATTTACCTAAAAATACTCATGAAGCAGTAATCACTATAACATTTATAGTACTTGGGATTATACTTTTTCTATGGGGTGTAGCTGTTGGAAGAAATGAGGATTGTGAAGCCTATAAAATCCAAAACACTGAATCAGAAATATTAAAATTGAGACTTGATAAAATCAAACTTACTGAAGATAAAAAGATATTACTTGAAAAGAACAAACTATATATGAATACACTTTCTGGACTAAGACACCTATTAAGGAAGGAGCCTATTGATAGTTGACAATCATAATGCTACATGCTATATTGTGGGAAGAGGTGGATAATGAATATTTTTAGAGAACATAAAGAGAAACTTAACTGGACTTTTGGTGATGTAGGGAAAAATATGATTCCCCCAGTTAATAGGGGAACTGCTTTCAAATATATCAATGACCCTGGGAAGTGGTCAAAAAAGGTAATAAAGAGGCTTGCTAAAATACTTGGTATACCTTTAGATAAAGCATTAAAGGAATGGACTCCCTTAAGAAAAGCACATTTCGATAAACAGACTGAAAGGAAAATGAGGTTGTAAATTATAGGAACTAAAGAACTTGAAGAAACGTTTATAAAAGCATTTGATCATCTTAAAGATATAGTTGATCATCCAGACCGACCTGTTAAGTTTTTTAAGGTAGAAGATATAGAGCCTGAGAATTGGAGGGGTTAGAATATGTCAAAACAGGAACCTATAAAAATCGAAGCTATAGTTAAATTTAATCAAGGTGAGGCTTTTGTATTAAACAGAAACCCAGCTTTTTTATATGAGAAAAGAGGTAAATTTCTTTTTGCATCCGATGGTCCTTTTTTTAATGTTTATGAATATGGTTGGATGGGTATGACAGGAGCTTTTGCAGGACGTGAATTTTATATACCTATGATTGACGGGGGATATGTTAAAGCAACAGGTCAATACTGGGATGCTGGTAGTTCTGTAATAGCTGAAGAATTTGGAATAAAATTAGCTCATGTAACTTTTCAGACAAAAGAAGAATTAAAAAAATGTTATGTTTTTACAGGTACTAACATAGATCTTGAATGGGTGAAAATAGAAAGGATGAAATATAAAGGTTGTGTTTATCCCTATAGTGATTATGAGAAAATAGTTAAGTTTGATGATATGAGAAGTCAGGGATGGAAAAGAGAATATAAGCTTAAAAGATCAAAAAAGAATTTAATAATTGAAGTAAAGAAAAAACACTCTCTTTTGATTGTACTAACAAAAGCATTAAAGGAAAGCTATAAATGACTGACTACACCCTATACATAGGGTAACTGAGTATACAGGGTTTTGGTGACATCATATAAGACATCATTATATGACTGAGAATATACAAGGGGTTAATTAAGTGATAACAACTGATTTAACGTGGGACGAAATAAAGGATTTACTGTGATTTATAATTCTGACTGGATGAAAAACGACATACCCGATAAATCTATTAATCTTATCCTTGCCGATCCTCCGTATTTTGAGGTCAAAGGGGACTTTGATTTTATATGGAATAGTTTTGACGATTATCTGTTAAGCGTTTCTATGTGGGCTAAAGAATGTAAAAGGGTATTGGCAGATAACGGATCTCTGTTATGGTGGGGGCATGCAAAGAAAATAGCTTATAGTCAAGTTATTTTTGATAAGTATTTTAACTTGGGAAATTCTCTTGTATGGGAGAAGGTAGAATGTCAGACGAAAGCACAGGATTATGATCAAGCTCGGCATTTTGCACCGATAACAGAGAGGTGTTTGTTTTATACGAATGAGGTTGAAATGACAGGGCGGGAGTTTATTATTGAAGAATATGTTGCTCCTTTAAATCCATACAGTTTGGTTATGAAAGATAACATGTTTAAATTAAATATATCACAAATAGAAATATCTAATCTACAACTTTCAAGAAATGGTAATATTACAGGATGGGTACATAATAAATTAAGTGGTGTTCAATGTCCTACGGTAGAGCAATGGGAATTGATTTGTAACTTATTTAATATTACCAATAAATACGAAGAATTAAAAAAAGAATATGAAGAATTACGATCAGAGTATGCAGAATTAAGAGATGAATATGAAGAATCAAGACGACCTTTTTATAATACTTACAAGCTGAATGATGTAATTAAACATTCTCAAGAATCACAGATATCAAGTCAGTACGACCATGACACAATAAAACCCTTGACCCTAACAAAAAAACTAATCCAGACAACAACCCGAGAGGGTGACACGGTTCTAATTCCTTTCGGTGGTTCTGGTACCGACGTTGAAGCGTGCATCTCTACAAAGAGAAAATATATATGTTATGAGATTGCAAAAAAGCATTATGAGACGATCAAAGCAAGAGAGAAAAAAGCATTATTACAGGGGGAATTATTTTGACTGACTACACCCTATACATCCATTACAGAATCCGAACCTTCAAAACATTAGTCTTTGTAAACCCGTCGGGATCTATTCCTAAAATTAAAGCGTCGACCGTGCCAAAATATGTACGGTCAGTTTTTTCAAGTTCAACCGTGATAACTTCATAAATCTTAAAACTTAACATATCAGAACCGACCGCAATAATAGTTGCATTTGGTCGCATTACTGAAAAATCAAGACTGTCATTAAGTGCCCTTGCAGCTGCATGTGCTGAGCTTGTTAGGAACGTATCAACGGTCAATCTATTATACTGTTTATAATTTGCAATCACATCGGCTCGGTAGGTATCATCAAGAACAGATAATGTCCGACCTGACTCATAGCTTTTACTATACTTAACTTTAACCTCTCCGAAAACTGATTCAGGATCATCTTCTATCGGTAAAGTATCATTATTGAAAATAGAAACTATCGGTATAAACGCACTGGAAGCCCTGGTATTTTCCCGGGCTCTAATTGTCCTATGTCCATCCGGTGTAATCTCATATCTGAATCCAATATTTGCCCCACCCTGGATATCTTTAATCCAATCAGATAACGGCCTTTCCTTATCGATCGATATTCCTATTGTTTCAAGTTTTGCCTCTTCAATACCCCATTCTGTTAGATCATAAAATGAGGATACAAATGGAATACCTAAATATTTTAGATTTAATGCTTTAATAACGTCGCTGGCATATGTGACAACTTCCCCGATAGGAGATACAAGTTTACATTTTCGAACAGCTCCAGAGGTATCCCTTGCTTCAGCTGTAGCAAGTGTAAAAGTTGCCGTAGGTAAATCTAACGAAGTGTGGGTAGTTGTATTCGTCCATATATCGTCTATAGAGACTTGTATTGTTCCAAATGATGTAAGGAGTTCACCTGCTTTAAAATCAACGTCTCCGACCGCCTCGCTGTTCAGTGGTGTGCAATGTAGCTCCCTGATAGCACCGTAATGTACTGGAATAGGTTTTCCTACAAATGAATCGTGCATATCTGGATAAACTGAACTCAAATAAGTATCTGAGGGTATAGTTGGATTTTCTGCCTTCCTTTTATCCTGGACACTGATTGTGACATCCTGCAAAGTAAAATCTCTTTTTTCGATATAGAATGAGGCCAAAGGAATTAAAACATTAGGATCTTCTAATACTGCTTGGTATGCATTAGTATTTTCAAGTACTGTTTGGATGGTTTCTGGAGCTGTTAAAGATTTTTGTATTTGAATATCAATTGTTGAGCTTGCACTTTTAATTTTACCATCGGTAACAATATCATCATCATCAAGATAAAATAAACTTGCATCGTTTCCATAAACTTTTTCTATTATCAGAAAGTCCATGATTCCCTTTGCGTTTTCTAGGACCACCGACCCATCGACATACGCCTGTTGATCGTATCCTATTATACTTGCCTGCTGTGCAATAGATGGGATGGATTTTATTAAAGGTAAATATTCAATATTATCAATATAAATTAAACCTTTTGAGTCATTAAAACCACTTATAACTGTATATTGATAATTATCTGTTAAAGGGTTTTGATCATGTTCAAAATGGACGTATAAAATCTGGTTTGTAAAATCAAAGTAGAAAGATTTTTCGAATGTGAGGCATGAAGCTAAAGAACTTACAGAAGTATAATTATTTACACTTGCCCGGGTAAAACTTGTGACCCTTATTATTTTAGTATTTGATTCGTCGGCAGCTCCAAAAATTGTCACCCAGTAATCAGCTAATTGAAATCCACCAGGCATTGTAGCGTAAACAAATGGCGCCACGTTTGCAAATCCCGTAGCCTGGTTTGTTATGCCTATATCTAAAATGTTCAATCAATACTCCTATATAAGTTTTTCATATTTCATATGTTCATCTTTCCATTGCCATGGAAAAGTTATATGCCACTTACCTAGCTTAATTCTTTTTCCATACTTTTTGTATAATGAATAATGTTTATTACAGTAACCTTTTCCTCTATGCTTATTGTTACATCCTTCTATTTTACATCCCATAATAGGTTTACGATACTTATACACATTACCATATTTACTAAATCTGTAATAATGTTTAGAACAAAGCCCTTTTGCTTGTTCAGTATTAAAGCATCCTTCCACTTTACATGTTCGCATAATACCCTCCGTTGATATTTTCCGATTATAAAATAAAGGGAAGGCTAATCGGATTTTAGCTTTTCGGATTGCATTTCCTATCCCTTTACACATTATACTATATTTCCTATTTCTTTTAAAGACCCCTCAAAAG
>JAQIBN010000195.1 GCA_027859095.1 Spirochaetia bacterium
TTTCTTGAAACAGAAGAAGAAGATATTAAAAATATTCGGTATGCCCTTGCCACAACTCCAGGACTTGTAAGTTTTTCAAGAGCTGTAAAAGTAGAAAAAAATATTGAAACTATAAAAAATGCAGCTTTGGACTTTGCCAAAGAGCTTGCTATAAAATATCCCTCGGGAACATTTAAAATCGAATCAAGGCGAGCTGATAAAGGTTTTGAATATACTTCATATGAGATCTCTGCACTTGTAGGAGAATATCTGCTTGAACAAATTCCTTCTTTAAAAGTTAATGTTCATAATCCGGACTGGATAATAAATGTCGAAGTAAGAAATCTTGCATATGTCTATGGTGCCCAGGAAAAGGGGACTGGAGGACTTCCTGTAGGCAGTGCAGCTAAGGGGATGCTTCTTTTATCAGGAGGAATTGACTCTCCTGTGGCTGGATATCTAATGTCAAGAAGAGGTCTTCGAATGGATGCCATCTATTTTCATGCCTATCCATACACCTCTGATGAAGCGCTCGAAAAGGTAAAAACTCTTGCATCAAAAATTGCACCCTATCTTTCCGGTTTAAGTCTCTTTGTAGTACCTTTTACAAATTTCCAATTATTATTAAAACAAAAAGCACAGGAAGAGGAAGTTACTCTTTTGATGCGTGCAGGAATGATTAAAATTGCAGAGATTATATCTAAGCAGAGAGAATGTAAATGTTTAGTTACTGGAGAATCTTTAAGTCAGGTAGCGAGCCAGACTGTAGAAAGTATAAATTATACAGGCAGTGAAACTGATTTAACTATTTTTCGTCCTCTTATTGGAATGGATAAAGAAGATATTATAAAAATTGCAACAAAAATTGATACATTTAGTACATCAATTTTACCTTATGAAGATTGCTGTACCATTTTTTCACCAAAACATCCTCTACTCAAACCAGACTTAACTAAGTTAAAAGGTTCATTTATTATGCTTGAAGGTGAGGATCTTTTGCAAGAAGCGGCAGAAAAGACAGAGAGGATATATTTCAAACCGTAATGACATAGCGTGCCAGGGATGCTGAGATCGTTCCTCATCGCTTCGCTCTTCCGGTACGACTCACTGACTGAGATCGTTCCTCATCGCTTCGCTCTTCCGGTACGACTCACTGACAAGCAGCAACGAAGTTGCGACCAGGCTACGTCTCTATGTGGATTTAACAGGTTCTTTCTTTGTTTCAGTTTTTTTTGGTGAATCTGATTCTGATTTACCAGATTTGTCTGGTGAATTATCTTTGGCTGCTGATGAATTGCTATTTTTACTCTTATTATCAGTCACATAAAAACCACTGCCCTTAAATATTATTCCAAGGCCACCGCCAATTAATCTTTTTAAGGGACCTTTACATTCCTGACAGACTGTTAGTGAATCATCTGACATTGACTGAAAATATTCAAAAGTTCGCTCGCATTGTTCGCATTTATAATCGTAAGTTGGCATATTTTATCTCCGATGAGAGTGATATCAATTTATAAACACAATATATCGATAATTGTATATAAAAATCAAGAACTCAAAACATAAAAAATGTGATTAAATTCGTACAGAAATGTTTTCTTTATTAAGAAATTCTTTAATTCCACCAATAGTATATCCATCAATATGCACCATTGATGCAATAAGAGCAGCATCTGCTTTTCCTTTTTGAAAAACATCAGCCAGATGCATTGAATTACCTGCACCACCAGAAGCTACAACAGGGATACCCACTGATTCAGAAATCATACGTGTTAATTTAAGTTCATAACCATCTTTTGTACCATCTGCATCTATAGAGTTCAAAACTATTTCGCCTGCTCCTAATTTTTCAATTTTTTTTGCCCATTCAAGTGCATCTAAATCAACTTTTGTTCTACCACCATTAATTACAATACCGTAGCCTGACGGCTTACTAAAATCAGCTTCTACATCCATACCAACGACTATACATTGTTTACCAAAATGTGCTGCACCTTCTGATATAATTAAAGGGTTTGTAACAGCAGAACTGTTAACACTTACCTTTTCAGCACCTGCAAGTATGACCTGCTTCATATCAGAGAGAGTTCTTATACCACCACCAACTGAAAATGGAATAAATATTTTTTCAGCAACTTTACGTACAATATCTATCATTATACCTCTTTTTTCAGAGGAAGCAGTAATATCATAAAATACAAGCTCATCAACACCCTGTTTATAGTAGTCTTCTGCCATTTGAACAGGATCACCTATATCGACATTACCTTTAAATTTAATTCCTTTTGTAGTTTTTCCATCTCTAACATCCAGACATACAATTATTCTCTTTTGGAGCATTACTTAAACCCCCTGCTTTATAAAATTATCAAGCATTTTTAGTCCATGGGGACCTGATTTTTCAGGATGGAATTGAACTGCAACAAGATTTGCCACAGAAAATGCAGAACTAAACGAAATACCATAATCTGTTAGAGCAATAGTTGAATCAGAATTATCCGGCTCTGGATAATAGGAGTGCACAAAATAAAAAGAACTGTTATTAGGAATATCTTTAAAAATATAGTGCTCTTTGGTAGATTGAACCTGATTCCAACCCATATGAGGAATTTTTAACCCCATATCATGGGAAAACACTTTGGAGACACCTGGAACCAACCCCAAACATTTTGTATTTCTTTCTTCTGAGGATTCAAGTATAATTTGACAACCCAGACAAATACCAAGGATAGGATTTCCCTTCTTAAAATACTCTTTGAGCAAATTATCCAACGATCTTGATCTTAATATTTCCATCGAGGAGTACGCCTCGCCTACTCCAGGAAAAATAAGTTTATCACTTTTAATAAGCTTTTCAGGATCACTGGATACAAAATAATCTCCACCTAAAAAATTTAGAGCTATTTCCACACTTTTTAAATTACCTGCATCATAATCTATAATACCAATATTCAAGCTAATTCCCCTGTATATGTGCTTCCTTTCCAGATAATAGATCTATCATTTCAACAGAATTAAGAAAAATATTATCTACAATTATTCTATTTTGAACAGCATCAATTCTTCCTTCATGAACTATCTTCATAATAGAATTTTTCCCTGTAGCTTTTAGAGTCATTAGTAATCCAAATTTTAATGCCGTCGAAAATACTTTTGCATCCATATCATTTAAAAAATCAAGTTCCCCAAAAATATAATACATATCTGCATCTTTTCTGATAACAAAAAATAAATCCTGAATTAACATCTTTCCGGCAGGGATTTTAAGAGACTTATAAATACCTGCTCCAGGTTGATGGGAATAAATTGTTATAGCTGATTGATCAAATTCTGCTTTTATATTATCAGGTATATAATTGCGCTGTCCCGATTCAATATGTTTTAAATCCGGACTAATATCAGAATTTGAAATAACGGCCACTGAACTCACTGGAACAGATGCAAACAAACCGTCAGTTTCATTCTCCCAAAATGTATAAATCCCCTTGTGTTTTATCCAGTTTTCCTCACGCCCTATAGCTACATTTGTAAAGAATCTGGGAAAATCACCTTCGGCTATAATATCAAACTCAGAATCTTTTCCAAAACCATCAATAGAAACTGATAATCGATTTGTCCGGTTAATAATTGCCGAAATATCATTATCAGTATATGAAGATAAAAAATGATTTAACATTAAATTATCTTTTGCAAGATTAAAATGAAAAAGAACCCTGCCATTAGAGGCAAGGATCCCTGGATAATTATTCTCTGTGAAATCAGGACTTGTACTACAACCGGTAAATATAAAACCAATGTATAAGAAACTAAGTAGTATTATTATCCTGCGAGTTTGAAAATACATCATTACAATTCTATTTTTTAACTCCTGTTTAAATCTATAAAACAATTAATATCACCCCATATTAATTCACTGGAATCAGAAGTCTTTTCCCAGGAAATGCTATCTGCAAGGGTTTCTGTAAGAAGATGTTCTTTAAAAGAGTTTACAGCACTTCTAACCCAATCGTTTCCATCTAATTGCAAGTTTATTCGATCTGTAACATTCAGACCTTTTTCTTTTCGGAGATTCTGTATACTTCTGACAATATCCCTAACAGTACCTTCCTTAAGAAGATCCTCTGTTATTTCACTATCCAGTCCCACTGTTAATGAACCTTCGTTTAAAACCTTCAGATTTTCTTTTTCTAATCTCTGAATAAGAATTCCTTCCTCTTCGAGAGTAAATTCTCCAACTCCATAATTAACTTGTAAAGTAGATCCATCTAATAGACTCTGAATCTCCAACATAGTAAGCTCTTCAATTTTGGAAGCTGCCGCCTTCATATTTTTTCCAAGAGTTTTGCCCAGAACCTTAAAATTAGCCTTAGCTTTATATTCTACAAGATCCTCTTCATTATCTTTAAATATAACATTTTTAACATTTAATTCTTCAATTATTATATCTTCCATTTCTCTAAGAACGGCTTTTTCTTTAGAAACCCGGGTAACAATATAGATAGCTTTTAAAGGCTGCCTTATTTTAAGAGAATGGACACTTCTAAGAGATCTTCCCATAGAAACAGCCTGTCGGGTAATAGCCATCTTTTTTTCAAGTTCAGGATCACGATTATTATTATCAGCAATAGGAAAATCTGCCAGATGAACAGATTCAGGCATGGTATCTGTTTTTAAATTCTGATAAATTTCTTCAGTTATAAATGGTATATATGGTGCTGCAACATGAATTATGCTCATTAATACTGAATAAAGTGTCTCATAAGCCTGAATTTTATCATTATCATTTTCTGATCGCCAAAACCTTCTTCTGGATCTTCTTATATACCAATTATTAAGTAAATCAATAAATCGGATAATTGATCCAATCCCTTTTGATAAATCATAATTATCCAGGTGCTGGCCAACTTCAGAAACAAGATATACTGCTTCAGAAAGTATCCATCTATCAAGTGGATTATCAGAATTGGATGGAACACCTTTTGCTTCGAAATTATCAATATTTGCATAAGTAATAAAAAAACAATACGCATTCCAGAAAGGTATTATAAACCCTTTAAGAACATCTTTAATTCCTTCATCAGAATATTTCAGATCTTCTCCTCTAACAACAGCAGAATTTATAAGAAACATTCTAAGAGCATCTGCTCCGAAACTATTAATAATATCTTTCGGATCTGAAAAATTTCTTTCTGATTTAGACATTTTTTTACCATCTTCCGCCAGAACAAGTCCATTAACAATAACATTTTTAAAAGCAGGTTTATCAAATAAGGCTGCTGCAAGAATTGTTAGGGTATAAAACCAGCCCCGGGTCTGATCCAGCCCTTCGGATATAAAATCCGCAGGGAAATTATTTTCAAACCACTCTTTGTTTTCAAAGGGGTAATGTACTTGAGCATATGGCATAGCACCTGATTCAAACCAACAATCAAGAACGTCAGGTATTCTTCTCATAGTACCTTTACCGTCAGGACTAGGCCATGTAATTTCATCTACAAAATGTTTGTGAAGATCATCTACCATTATTCCGGATTTTTCTTTTAATTCTTCTCTGGAACCAATAACTTCCAAATAATCAGAACCGTCACATTTCCAGATTGGAATAGGATTTCCCCAGTAACGATTTCTACTTATAGCCCAGTCTCTTGCACCCTCAAGCCACTTACCAAAACGGCCACGCTTAATGTGCCCTGGAACCCATTCTATTTGATTATTAGCTGCAATCATTTTTTCTTTTATTTTTGAAATATCTACAAACCAACACGAAATTGCTCTATAAATTAATGGTTCCTTTGTACGATAGCAAAAGGGATAACTGTGATTATAGTTTTCTCTTTTTACAAGCTTTCCCTCATCCTTTAATCTTTTAATTATTGCTTTATCTGCATCTTTTACAAATATCCCCTCATAGTCAGGCACTTCATCTGTAAATTTACACTCAGCATCGATAGGACAAACAACGGGAACTCCTGTATCCTTCATAACATTATAATCATCTTCACCAAAACCAGGTGCAGTATGAACAATACCTGTTCCATCCTGAACTGTTACATAGTCTGCAACCAGGGTCTTAAAAGCATTTTGTTTCTCCATTTCCTCAAAATAAGGAAAAAGAGGAATATAACTTATGCCTTTAAGGTCCATTCCTGTAAGCTCTTCGATAATTTCATAATCATTAGGGTCTTTGTAATAAGCAGAAAGCCTTTCTTTGGCCAGTATATAAACATCGGTTCCATCTTTTATCTTTGAATATATAATTTCAGGTCCTAAAGCAAGGCCTAAATTTGAAGGAAGTGTCCATGGAGTTGTAGTCCATGCAAGAAAATAAGCATCTTCATCTTTAAGTTTAAATCTTACAGTTACAGCAGGATCTATTACATCTTTATAACCACCAAGATTAACTTCAAAATTAGAAAGAGGAGTAGATAATTTTGGACTATAGGGCATAATGTAATAACCTTCATACATTAAACCTTTTTCCATAAGCTGCTTTATAATCCACCATATAGATTCCATGTAATCTGAATCCATAGTTTTATAACCATTATCAAAGTCAACCCAACGCCCCATTCTAGTGACTATTTCTTCCCATTCTGATGTGTATCGCTGTACAATTGACCTGCATGAATCATTAAACTTAGCAACACCGAACTCTTCAATCTGATATTTGCCGGAGATTCCCAATTCCTTTTCCATTTCATATTCAACAGGAAGACCATGACAATCCCATCCAAAAGTTCTGTTAACTTTTTTCCCTTTCATAGATTGATATCTGGGTATAATATCTTTGATTGTACCAGGTACAAAATGTCCAAAATGAGGGAGGCCAGTTGCAAATGGTGGTCCATCATAGAAAACAAATTCCTCACTACCATCTCTCTGGTTTATTGATTTTTTGAAAATATTATTTTTTTTCCAAAACTCCAGTATTTTTTCTTCCATCTCTGGAAAACTAACTTTAGAATTTACAGGTTTGTACAATGTTGCCTCCGAAATAATCAGTTCTGAAGGGCTATACTATGATATTTTCCGGTATCCTTCAAGCTAAACAATAGTAGTTAAAACCCTTATTTTTTTATTTTTTTTCTAATCACTTTTTAAAATAATCCGATTATTTAACTACAACTGGACAAGGATGTCCGGACTTTAGACACAATCAAGGAGGATTGTATGATAATCAATCACAACATGAGCGCTATGTTTACTCAAAGACAGAATGGTATGAATAACTGGAAAGTAAACGGAAACATGGAAAAATTATCTTCTGGAATGAGAATCAACAGAGCTGGTGATGATGCATCAGGCCTGGCTGTTTCAGAGAAGATGCGTGCACAGATTAGAGGCTTACAAAGAGCTGAAAAAAATGCACAGGATGGTGTATCATTCATTCAGGCAACAGAAGGGTATCTACAGGAAACACAGGATATTCTCCATAGAATGAGAGAACTTGCTATTCAAAGTTCAAATGGAATCTATTCTGATGAAGACAGAATGCAGATTCAGGTAGAAATAAGTCAGTTGGTTGATGAGATTAATAGAATCTCTTCACATGCTCAATTCAATGGCATGAACATGATGACTGGTCGCTTTGGTAAAGAAACTGGTGAAAATTCAGTAACAGGAAGCATGTGGTTACATATCGGTGCAAACATGGACCAAAGGGAAAGAGTTTATATTGGTACAATGACAGCTCAGGGACTAGGTTTACAGGGTCTTGGTGCAAAACCTCATGCAGCAACTTTTTTCTCAATTGGAGCACCTGATAATGCAAATATGTCAATATCACTAATTGATGGTGCATTAACAAAAGTTAGCAAACAACGAGCCGATTTGGGTGCTTATCAGACAAGACTGGAATATGCATCCCAGGGTCTTAATATTGGTGCTGAAAATCTTCAGGCAGCTGAATCAAGAATTAGAGATACTGATATGGCAGAAGAAATGGTTGAATTTACTAAAAACCAGATTCTTGTTCAGACTTCCAATGCTATGCTTGCACAGGCAAATGCAAAGAGTCAGTCAGTTCTTCAATTATTCCAGTAATAATAAAGATATTATTTCAAAAGACGGTCCAGTAGGACCGTCTTTTTTTGTTTTGCAGTAGTAGAGATGTTGCATGCAACGTCTGTACTATGATAAAAAAATAATGTATTAATATATTATGAAGCATTTCCATATTACCCCTACCCTTCGGCATTTCTCAAATATTTTCTCTTTAAATGGATATTCATGCTACCTGGTAGGGGGTGCTCTCCGAAATCATTTTGCAGGTATGAAAGCTACAGATTATGATTTTGCAACAAATGCCAATCCCGAAGATGTAGAAAGAATATTTCATCATGTCATACCCACTGGGATAAAACATGGAACAGTAACTGTAGTTTTTAAGGGACATCACTTTGAAGTAACTACTTTTAGAATTGAAGGTAATTATTCAAATGCAAGACATCCCGATAATATTACTTTTAGTCCATCAATTTTTGAAGATCTGAAAAGACGGGACTTTTCTATTAATTCAATTGCCCTGAATCTACAAACAGGAGAAGTTCTTGATCCTCATAATGGTATTCAGGATCTAAAAAGAAAAACAATAAGAGCAATTGGAAATCCTGTAGAAAGATTTAATGAAGATGGTCTAAGACTTATGAGGGCGTGCAGATTTACGGCACAATTAAATTTTACAATTGAACAAAATACATTTGAAGGATTAATTAAGTGTAAAAATAATCTTAGAAATGTTTCCTCTGAAAGAATCAGAGATGAAATAATTAAGATTCTTTCCTCAGAAAAACCGTCTATAGCATTACAAATTATGGAAAATTCAGGAATACTTGAACTAATTATTCCAGAATTATCATCCTGTAGAGGTGTTGACCAAAAAGGCTACCATAATTTTGATGTTTTAGATCATCTCTATTATTCTTGTGATGGTGGACCAAATGATGATATTATTTTGCGTTTATCCTGCCTTTTGCATGATATTGGAAAACCTGTTTCCCTAGCTTTGGATTCAGATGGTTTTCCTACATTTTATAATCATGAAAATATATCAAGAGAATTAACAATAAAAATTATGCAGAATTTACGCTTTCCCGGTAATGATATAAAACGATCTGCTCACCTTATTTCTAATCACATGTTTAACTATACAGAAGAATGGAGTGATGCTGCTGTTAGAAGATTTATATCTAAAGTTGGGATTGAAAGTATAGATGATCTATTCAGGTTAAGAATTGCTGATCAGTATGGAAT
>JAQIBN010000201.1 GCA_027859095.1 Spirochaetia bacterium
ATTCTTGAAAATTTGTTGATCCCTGGAAAGAGGTCTACCACAAATAAACAGATAAGAAGCAAGGAACTTCCATCAATTTTGCACAATGGGTGAATCACTTATATGATCGAAAAGAGCCAATTTTTTCAAGTGGAAAGCTGATTGCTTCCTCCATGGAACAGGATAAATTACACCAGTTTTTTGCTATTCCTGTCCGGGGTAAAACCTATGACAACCGGACAAAAACAGATATCACCGCTGCTGTCCTCATCTATGCCAATACATCCTATTATGAAGAATTCTATGTCCCGCTCTTAAGTGCCATTACCCATGTGGCTATTACCTTAGCCATTGGACTATCCCTCTTTTCCTATTTTTTCATCCGGAAAACCATTGCCATTCCCCTGGAGCAGCTGATGAGCACCGTTACCGAGGTTGAAAAAGGAAATTATTCACCTACTATAGAGGTTAGCGGTTCTCCTGAGTTTGAACGATTTGCTGATTTGTTCCGATCTATGCTGCAGGAGATCCGGGAAAAAAATAATTCACTTAAAGAATACTCGGAGATGCTGGAGAAAAAAGTTGAACACCGGACAGCTGAGTTGCAGAAATCCCTGGAGGAGCTTAAGTCCGCCCAGAAGACAATCATTCAACAGGAAAAAATGGCATCCATTGGTAAACTTGCAGCCGGTGTAGCACATGAAATTAACAACCCCACAGGATTTGTTATTGGAAACATAGTAACCCTGAGGGAGTATGTGGATATATTTTTGATTTTCTATAAGGAAACTACTGAGCTCATAGGGAATATCAGGGAATTATTCGACCCGAATAATAAGGGAGAGGATGGTGGCATTCTTAAAGCTCAGATAAATAAAATTGTGGGTATTCTTGATGAACTTAGAGTCAATGAAGATATGACATATATCGTTGAGGATATCATTCCCCTTCTTACAGAAGTAGACAGGGGTACCGAAAGAATAAAAAACATCGTACAGGATCTGCGTGATTTTTCACGGGAAGATAAAAACATATTTGAAAAAGCGGATATCAATAACGGAATAGAGAATTCAATAAAAATTGTCTGGAATAAAATTAAATATAAAGCCACTATAGTAAAGGAAATGGATCCTCTGCCGGAAGTAGAGTGTAATCTTCTGCAGCTTGAACAGGTCTTTGTGAACCTTCTTGCCAATGCCGCGGATTCAATAGACAAAAAAGGGGAGATACGGATTCGTTCCCGACAGATAGGCTCATACGTTGAACTTATTTTTTCTGATAATGGCTCCGGTATGAGTCCTGAAACCAGCAAGCGGATCTTCGATCCATTTTATACTACAAAAGAGGTAGGCATGGGTACGGGTCTGGGTCTTTCTGTTTCTCTTGGAATTATTGAAAACCATGGCGGAACAATAAACGTAGACAGCAATAAGGGAAAAGGTACCGATTTTATTATAACCCTGCCTATAAACAAGGATACCATTGCATGAATCTTAATCTACTAATAGTTGACGACGAACAGAACATTCGCAGTTCCCTCTCCAGGAGTTTGAAGAAATGGGCAGCTGAGAACAATATTGCCCTGGCAACAGCAGACTCAGCAGGTGCTGCCTTACAGTTTTTGGAACAAGAAAATGAACAAACTGCAGTAATAATTTCCGACCAGCAGATGCCGCTGCGCAAGGGCACAGTATTTTTAAAAGAGATTGCCGAACTCTACCCTAATATAATCTGTATAATGCTTTCAGGACATGTGGGTGTTTCGGACATAAGCGATATGATTACAGCAGGCCTCCATTGCTTTCTGGAAAAACCATGGGATAAGGGAAATTTACTAACAAAGGTCTCAGAGGCTCTTGCTTTGTACAAACAGAGGCAGGAGGAGAATGAAAAGTCAAAAACTCAGGATGCTGAAATGGAAATTGCCTCGGATTTTCAAAAAAAGTTTTTTAAGGTGGAAATACCACAAAGCGAGCATTTTTCTTTTAATTTAACCCATAAGCAT
The DNA here is from genome assembly GCA_027859095.1 of Spirochaetia bacterium. Taxonomy (GTDB): domain Bacteria; phylum Spirochaetota; class Spirochaetia; order B11-G9; family B11-G9; genus JAJRQE01. The sequence continues at coordinate 1,985 of JAQIBN010000201.1, forward strand.
GCCCGGGAACTCCTTTTCGGGGGAGATTATTATGATATTATTCCTTTTGTAAATGAAAAATACATGCTCCTTTTAGGAGATGTGGCGGGTCATGGCCTGAAGGCATCCTTTCTGGCTGCAATTCTTAAATCCATAAGTATTTCTGATTATCTGAACCAGGAGAGAGCCCTGCCAAGCTCTCCCGGTGCATTCCTGTCCTGGCTGAACAATAAATTCTATAAAATACTCAATCGTACTCCGGATCTTTTTCTGGCTTTCTCTGCCTGCTATCTGGATGGAAACAGGGGAACAGTAACAATCTCCAACGGAGGCCAGCCGCCCCCCCTCCTGGTAAGGGATGAGCAAATTATTGAAACCTGTCAGCCCCAGATAGCCCTGGGAGTAGAGGCTGATTATCGTTACAGTGAAGAGACATTTCAATTAAACCCGGGTGACCTGATTTTTATGTGCACCGATGGTATTTACCCCAACATGTCAGAATCAAGCGCTTTGGATAAAGACCTGTTTTATGAGTTGCTGCAAAAAATGCGGACTACAGGGGAAGGCCCGGATTTAATGGTAAATGCATTAGGAACTGATAAAAAAAATATCCTTTATGCTGATGACATAACCATTATGAGTGCCCAGTTCAATTTCCCCGAATAAGCGGATTCTCCCCTGTGTATTTATTAACAGCTTCACTGATAATCCTTTCAAGTTCACCCTTTTTCCAGGGTTTTGGAATAAACCGGAAAACCTCTCCCTGATTAATTGCTTCAACCATAATACTCATATCAGCAAAACCGGACATAAGAATTCTTATGACCCCCGGGAATCTATTTTTTACCTGGGCTAGAAGAACTGTACCTGTCATTTCCGGCATTTTGTGATCACTTATTAGAATATGGAACTCTTCTTTTTCCATCAATGTCAAAACTTCCATGGCCTTGTTAATAAATACCAGCTCATAGGGTAATTTCCGCAGGGATCTTTTAAGAGAATCCAAAATAGCCATCTCATCATCGACAAATAAAATTCTTATATTATTCAATTATATCCTCCTTCAAGGGGAGTTTAATGGTAAAGTCCGTTCCTTTCCCCAGAGTGCTTTCCACTTCAATGGTCCCATTATGTTTTTCAATGAGGGATCGGGAGATAGATAGCCCCAGACCTGTTCCTTCACCAACTTTTTTAGTGGTAAAAAAAGGTTCAAAAAGCGATTTTTTAACCTCATCACTAATTCCTGTACCATTATCCAAAACCTGCAGGACAGCCGCCCTACCTTCTACCCTACTATTAATGGTAATAATACCTTTCTCCTCTATTGCATCCCCCGCATTTACCAGAAGGTTGACTATAACCTGCTCTATCTCATTTTTTCTGCAGGAAACAAGGGGTAGAACACCCAGGTTCTTCACAATCTCACATTTATATTTAATCCGGTTCCATACTATCTTTAAAGCCGACTCAATTGACTCGTTTAAATCCGCATCAGAAGGCTCTTCCAGATCATCCCTGGCAAAACTCTGCAAACTTTTTACTATCTCTGAAATACGGGAGGTTCCCTTCTTTGAGTCCGTCAGAAGGGAAGGAATATCACTCAGAATCGAAGGAAGATTCTCTTCCTTCTTATAGGCATTAATTTCGTTCCACAGATTTTTCTGTTCCACTGTAAGGTCTGTCCCCTCTGTCGTATTCAGGAAGCTTTCCTGCATTTCAATGACAGCGCAGAGAACATCTGTATACTCCTCCAGGGTCTGCAGATTTGAAAATACAAATCCTGTAGGATTGTTAATTTCATGAGCCACCCCTGCTGCAAGCTGACCAATTGATGCCATCTTCTCCTGCTGTATAAGCCATTTTTGTGCCTGTTTCAACTTGAGAATAGAATCGGCAAGCTCTGCCGTCCGTTCGGCTACCATCTCTTCCAGACCGAAGGAATAATCCCTAATTTCCAGATCTTTCTGTTTAAGTTCATTTATCATGCGGTTGAAGATTTCTGAAAACTGCTCGAATTCCAGGGGGCGGATTATTTGCACATCTACATCATAGTTCCCCTTTGATACTTCATAGGTAGCTTTACGAAGCTTTTTTAATGGTTCCGCCACCCAGCGGTTAAAAGAAATAAGTATCAATGCAGAAATAATTAAAAGAGCCCCAAAGGAAGCCAGAAGAGTTCCATAAAGGAATCTATTATAACTTTGAAGATAGACCTTCCGATTCATTTCAAGATAGAGAACTGCAGGAATATCAAGAGACTGGATCTTGTCGAATTTAGCTCCCCGGATAGAAATTGCCGAGACATAAGCAACCTGGCTTATATCCCGAAAAACCGGCAGATCCCCAATAATAAGAGATTCCAAACTGTCCATGGGGAATTTTTTACCAACTTCTTCCGGAATATTGGAAGCGGTAATGTGATAGTCGGAATCAAAAAGACGAAGATTGGTAATGAACTGCTCTTTACCAATTTTTTCGAATAGGCTCTGAATGGCAGGAATATCACTGTTAACAAGAAGAGGCGCAACTGTCCAGTCAAGAACAAAAAGGAGAAGATCACTATTTTCCCTAAGCTCCGCTTCAGCTTTATTTTCAGATATGGACCTGATAATTGCAAAAAGAAAGAAGCTCATAATAAGGGATGATAACACAAGCAGTAAAAAAAGCTGGAACCGGATACCTGTCTTTGCCCTGAACGGAATTCTTGGTTTCATTATTTCCCCAACAGTTTTAAATTAAGAATACTGATATCCCTTTATGTTAATATCGACTATAAAAGTGCAAATAAAAAGGCTTCTTCTCCTGAAAGTATATTAGCCAGGGAATTAAATGTAAATACAGATTGCTTTCCTCCCAGTAGTGACAATTTAATAGTGCAAAAGTAAATGAAGTCAGAATACTGATAATTAAGACACTTTTTCTTCTCTGCATATAATACTTTTCTGCCCACAATTGTGTTTTAGAGCAGGAAAAGAAGATTTTCACCTGTTTCAGGACGTACCTATCCCAAAATTAATGTAAAAAATCTTCCACATTAGGTGGCTCTGTAATAATGATGGTGCAGTCCAAATAAAATAGACTTCTTTTTAATATGACCAGTAATATCAGGAGGTTTACCTTCTGGTATGGATTGAATCCCCTGATGTGGACGATATTGATTATTCTGGTCTCACACTAATAGTAATCTAACCAGAACAACGAAGTTATAATATTCCATGTATTGCTTAAGGATATTTCTTAATTGCTTTTCTTAAGAAAATTATAAACCAGTCCAAACACTCCTGACGGATAGATCTGATAAATCTCTCAGCATGTGCATTCAGGCCAGGATGCATGGGTCCAGTAATCTTTTATTGCTCTCTTCCATCTATACAGAATGGTCTAAAGGAGTCACCTGTGTAAAATACCTTCTTGCTTTTGTATTACTGATGAACATTGAGTGTATAAACCATTTTTCATGCAGAGAAAATTGCAGCTTGATATTTTTATCATTGAAATATCTTTTGTATCTCTGATTCTCCTGCCATATAAGAGCTATTTTTGGGATAATTGATTTCCTATTGGTGATGTAGAAGAGGATAAATTCAAGTAAATAAAATAGGGATTTTAGTAAGAGCATAATTATAGAATCGGTATGTTAGAATAAGGGTGAAATGACTTAATATTTCTTTGGCGATAGTTTATTGTCAGGAAGAAGGTATTTAGAACTAAAATTTCAACAAAAACGAAAGTTAAATATTAGGAAACTTTATTTATCCCAATATTACCGGACGAGGGATGACCGAACCAAGAGTCTTCTATTATATTCATTAACAATATATAATCTTCACAAGGTGAATTATGAAAAATATAAATCTATATTTAGACAACTGCTGTTTTAACCGTCCATATGATGATCAATCGCAGCTTGTAATAAAACTGGAGACAGAAGCTAAAATTGCCATTCAGGAAAGAATAAAAAATGGACTCTATCTATTACACTGGTCTTATATATTAGATTTTGAAAATTCAAATAATCCTTTTATTGAGAGAAAAACGGAAATTAAGAAATGGAAAGAACTCTCTGTTTCTGATATAGGAGAAACCGATACTATAATAGACCGAATGAACAAACTATGCACTTTAGGAATTAAGACACTGGATTCTCTTCACATTAGTTGTTCAATTGAACAAAATTGCAGTTATTTCCTGACAGTGGATAAAGGGATCCTAAAAAAAGCCCAATATATTAAAGAAATTAAAATACTAAGCCCTATTGAGTTTATTATAGAAATGGAGGAGTAAAATAATGACTGATACCGAATTAAAACTGAAAGGATTTGAATTACTTAGAACCTCTCTTGGTTTAGTGGAATTAGAAAAATTTATATCTTTGATCCAACTGGATAAATTCGATTATACAAAATGGAGAGAGAATCTTTTTTCTGATCTATCAG
>JAQIBN010000228.1 GCA_027859095.1 Spirochaetia bacterium
ATTAAAATTGTTTATAAAAAAATTGAAAACTTAATTATATATATCCTGGTATTAAGAACAAAGCTGGAAGATTGTCTAATAGATTATTAGTATTGATAAATTGAATTATAAAGTAAAGCAATACCAATATAAGCTATTTTTTATCTTTCTTTTATGGGTAGATATTTTATGTCTTTTTCGTTTGCGTCCACAGGGCATCTTTCCCTCCTTGCTATAAAGCTGATCATTATCAGTTGTATAATTATACTTAGTATACGAATAAATATCAAGAGTTATTTTATATTTTATAGGTAGAAATGGCAGTAGGCAAGATAATTACCAGTATTATTAGTTAGTATTCTATATATTACAGTATTTAACTATTGTGTTTTTTGTTTTAATATACTAGAATGGAGCCTAAGTTAAATAATTATTATATTTCAGTACGTAATATACAAGGAGAAATTATGGGTTATTGGAAAGAAGTTAGAGAAGTATTAGGTAAGGGTGTTCATCTGGCGGCAGAGGGGATAAAAGAGGGCGCTGAAGGGGTAAAGGGAGGTGCTGAGAGTGTTTTTGAAAAAACAAAAGACAGTATGGCTCTGGCAAAACTAAATAAGGATCTTAAATCCATGCAGGAAGAATATCAGGAAACTATAGCTGAGTTCGGCGATGATATCTATGATCTATATACCAAGAAGAAAGACGTTTACGAAGTTGAGAGTGTTAAATCTCTGGCTGCAAAAGTTTCTGAAAAAGAAAAAGAATGTAAAAGACTCGAGACAGAAATTAAAAACTTTGACAAGAAAAGTTAATATTACGCTCCTAATAGATAATTAATAATAATTTTTTTCATCTTGAAGATAGTTACTTGCTTCTGAAGGAGTTGCCTCAAGTGGACCCCTTATCAGTACGGGAGGAGAATCAATACTTTCAGCATCCATCATGAAAGAAAGTCTCTGAAGGGAGGAAAGAATCATGTTTATTTCCCAATCCTCCAATTTATTAAACTGTATGGAAAATGACTCCTGCAGAAGTGAAGGTTTATTTTCAAGGATCTCTTCTGCTTTTTCGGTTATAAGAATATGTACTTTCCTTTTGTCAGTATTACTCCTAACTCTTACCGCAAGTTTCTGTTGTTCCAGACGATTCAGGATACTGGTTACAGTTGCCTGGGACAGACTTATTCGTTTTGATATTTTCGATATTGCTTGTTCTGGAGTTTTTTTAAACTCTTTTAGGACAATAAGCTGAGGTCCGGTTATGCCAAAATCTTTAATTAGTTTTTTTGAGTGAAGGTCTATAACCCTTATAATCTGTCTTAATGTTGTAACAACTTCACTCGTTGGATCATGTGTGTTCATATATACTCCAATTTATCTTTAATATAATAGTACATATCATCTTAATATGTAAAGTTGAGATATAAAATATCATTAGCGTTCTAATAGTATGTATTGTATTTAAAATTTACTGTTATTATGCCCTAATTAAGTATAATATCAATATACCGGTCTATATGACATTTTCTATTCAATTATATTATCAGGATACTCTTGACTTGACTAAAGATAATGCTTAGTGTAGAAAGAAATAAAAGGAGTTTAATATGCAAAAATTTTTAGTAATGGTTATTATGGTATTAATTATTATGCCGGTAACAGTTTTCTCTGCAGGACAGCAGGATGGGGATGTTCAGACAATAGTTTTCGCCGATGTCTCCTGGGACAGTGTGCAGGTTCATAACAGAATTGTAGCTTTTATTATGGAAAATGGTTTTGATGGTTATAAAGCAGATTATATGCCCGGAGATACACTACCACTTGCCAATGGACTTGTTCAGGGTGATATCGATGTAAATATGGAATCCTGGCATTCTAATTGGCTGGAAGTTTATAAAGAGGGTATTGATTCAGGGAACATGGTAGATCTTGGTAAAAATATGCCAGATGCTCCCCAGGGCTGGTGGGTTCCCAGGTACCTTGTTGAAGGTTCCGGTGCAGCAGCTCCGGATCTAAAAAGCGTAGCTGATCTTCCGAAGTATGCTGATCTGTTTACAGATCCTGAAGACAGATCAAAGGGCCTTGTTTACGGTGGTGTAGCCGGATGGTCACAGATGAAGGTTTCGGAAGGGATATTTAATAAATTCAATCTGGAGGAGACATTTAATCTGGGAATTGCCGGTTCCGGCGCTGCTCTTGCTGGTACTATGGTAGGTGCTTATGAGAAAAAAGAAGCATGGTGTGGTTACTACTGGGCTCCAACAGCAGTTCTTGGTAGACTGGATATGGTACGATTAATAGGAAGTGAATACGAAGCAGCAGATGTTAACATTCTTGTTAATAAGTCCATGCTGGAAAAAGCACCGGAAATAGTTGAGTTTCTTAAAAAATATTCTACTACAGTTGCTGACAACAATGAGTTTCTTGCAAAGATGTCTAACGAAGACTGGAACACTCAACAGACAGCTGAATGGTTTCTGAAAAACAAGGAAAATGTCTGGACAAAATGGGTCTCTGACGAAGTTGTTTCAAAAATTAAAGAAGCACTTTAAGGAAAGATTATGTCTGAAATAAAAACACAAACACAGGAAGAGCCGGACACGGCTCTTCCTGAGATTAATAAAACCTCTCAGATTGTAATTAAAGATCTATGGAAGGTATTTGGCAGGGATTCGAAAAGGGTACTTGGTAAAAAATACAAAGATTTAAGTAAAGACGAGATCCAGGAAAAAACCGGATGTATAGTTGGATTACGTGATATTAATTTAGAGATAAAGAAAGGTGAATTCTATATCCTTATGGGCCTGTCCGGAAGTGGAAAGTCTACCTTGATTCGTAATCTTATACGACTGGTAAACTCAAGCAGTGGTTCAATAGAAATTAATGGTAAAAACCTTACCAAAATGAAACAAGAGGAGTTAATCGAATTTCGGAGACAAACTTATGGAATGGTCTTTCAACATTATGGTCTGCTGCCCCATCAAACTGTCCTGGACAACGCTGCTTATGGCCTTAAAGTAAGAGGTATTGTCAAAGAAACCCGGTATGAAAAAGCCTCGAAGGTACTTGAAACTGTAGGGCTTAAGGGTTGGGAAAATTATTACCCCGGCTCTCTCAGTGGTGGAATGCAGCAGAGAGTTGGTTTGGCAAGGGCTCTTGTAAATGATCCTGAAATCCTATTAATGGATGAACCTTTTAGTGGATTGGATCCATTAATTAAAAGACAGATGCAGGATGAATTAATCGAGCTTCAGGATAAATTGCAGAAGACTATAATTTTTGTTACTCATGATTTACATGAAGCATTAAAACTTGGTGACAGGATAGCAATACTAAGAAATGGAGAAGTGGTACAGGTTGGAACTCCTGAAGAAATTGTTACTCAACCGGCAGATGGCTATATTCAGGAATTTATCAGGGATGCTTCACCTGCCAAAGTAATTACAGCAAGATCCATAATGGAACCGGCAAAGATACTTCTATATGCATGGGAAGGTCCTAAAACTGCTCTTACTCTCTTGCGGGCAAACAAAAGGCGGGGGGCATTTATTGTGGATAAGTCCCATAAGCTTTTGGGTGTAGCTCAGGAGGATAAGCTTGAGAAATTATTAATTAAACCAGGGAAAGTGGAAATTATTCCGAAATCCGCCCTAAGACAGGTTACCAGTGTCAGCCCGGATACTATATTGGAAGATATATTTTCAATTATTATAAAAAATCCATACCCGGTTCCGGTTGTGGATGAGAATAATAAATTACTTGGAGTTGTAACCTCTGATCAGATTTTTGAATCTATATCACCTATGGAAGGAGAAGATAATGTTTAAATTTCCCGAAGTTGTTACAATTCCGTTAGCAAAGGTTATTGATTTTATTATGAGCTGGCTGCTTACACATCTTGATGGATTTTTTGATGCAATCGGTTTTATAATTTTGCAGGTTGTTCTTGCATTTGAAACAATTTTTTTATTTATTCCATGGTTTGTAATGATTCCTCTGGCAGGTCTGGCAGGCTGGAAACTGATAGGTAAAAAAAGAAGTGGTTTACTATTCATGACTCTTTTGTTTTTAATAGGAACCTTTGGATACTGGGAACTCTCTATGAGAACCTTAAGTTTGGTAATTGCGTCAGTATTTTTTGCACTGATCATGGGGATTCCCCTGGGCATCAGTATGGCAAGAAGTGACAGATTTGAAGCTATTCTAAAACCTATTTTAGATGGAATGCAGACTATGCCGAGTTTTGTATACCTTATTCCCGCCCTTATGTTTTTTGGAATGGGAAAGGTTCCAGCTATGTTTGCTACAATTATTTATGCAGTTCCGCCTGTTATCCGTTTAACTAATGTTGGTATAAGAACTGTAGACAAAGAAGCTGTTGAGGCTTCCCTGGCATTTGGGGCAACGGCAAAGCAGGTTTTGTTTGATGTTCAGCTGCCCCTGGCCAAGCCTTCAATTATGGTAGGTATAAATCAGACAACTATGATGGCTTTAGCTATGGTAGTTATCGGATCTATGATTGGTGCCAAAGGTCTGGGAATGGAAGTTCTACTGGCTATAAACAGGATTGAAGTAGGAAAAGGGTTTGAGGCCGGATTATCTATAGTTTTTCTTGCAATAATTGTAGATCGTATCACATTCTCATTTTCCGAAAAAAAGTAACACTGCTACTTCAGGAAGAAAACCTTCTGAAGTACTTGAATTAAAAAAACATTGACTACAGTCACTGATCAGACTGCTGACAAACCCGCTATTTTATACATAGCGGGTTTATTATTTTTACATTTAAATAAATATTCTGCCTAAAAGCGTAGTGTAGTTTTATTCTCGAAGTGACAAGTTAATATGCAAAAATTAAATCTTGTAGAAGTTGTTACATCTTTATTGAAATTTAAGTTTTTTAGAAATATGAATCTACAAAATATCTAAATATATATTGACGATAAAAGGGAAATCCTTGGTTTACAATAATCTCAGGATATTCCTTAATTGCCTCTCTGAGAAGATTATAAACCAATCTAGACATTCCTGACGGATAGATCTGATGAATCTTTCAGCATAAGCATTCAGGCCAGGATGCATGGGCGAGCAGAAAACTTGCTTTCGACCAGCCTTTGGAGAGTAGGGTTTCGTGGCAACTCCTTTGATTTCATATTCTTTGTATGGAAAGTATTTCAATTCCCCTGAATTATCGTGAATCAAATATGAATCGGGAAACAATTCTTCGAAGTAATCGAATTGACTCTTTAAAAATCGGTTATTACAGTCTTTCTATAATACTAATCCCACTGTAACAAGTTATGTGTATACTTCTTGTGCACACTTTGCTTATTTGGACTTTTAGTGATATTACGATGAGCAAACTATTCTTAAGCCAATGGCAATGAAAGAATAAAAGTGGTTCCTTCTCCCTCTTTACTTTTAACCTGAATTGCTCCGCCATGGGCTTCGATATTGTATTTACAAATTGCAAGACCAAGGCCGGCACCGGAGTTTTTACTGTTTCTCGCTCTATCACCACGGTAAAATTTTTCAAAAATAAAGGGTAGTTCTTCTTTTCCAATACCTCGACCTGTATCAGAAATAGAGATATACACTGCCTCAGAATCAGCATTGGTAGATACCGAAATTGTATCCCCATCATCGGAATATTTTATGGCATTGCTAATTAGATTTACTAAAACCTGTTCAATCCGGTTTTTATCAATATTTACCAGTACCCTGCTGAAAGGCTGTTTTAAGATAATTTTTCTCTTATTTAACTCGATATATTGTTCTTCAGATTCCAGAATTTCTACTAAGATTGAATCCATGTATTGTTCTTTTTTATTTATAGAAAGATTATTCAATTCCATTTGAGAGTGAACAAATAAATCCTGGATCAATTTTTCCATTCTTAACACAGTTTTATATATTCCCCTATGATATTCTTCAATTCTTTCTTTATCAGGAATACCGTCTAATATTGATTCTGTATAACCACGAATTATTGATAGAGGTGTTTTTAAATCATGAGAAATATATGCTGTTAATTCCCTTCTTGATGTTTCATACTCATTTCCAAGTTTGAGTGATTGTTTCATTTCCTCCCTCATCATATTAAATGATTGAATACAGCTTTGCATCTCACCGAAGCTATGTTCAGGAAGTTCGTAATTCCAGTCACCTTTTGAAATCCTTCTTACAGATTTTTCAAATTCCTGAAGAGGTTTATGATAGTTTTTATCATACCAAACATATAAAAAAAGACTTAAAATAATAAATAAGACGGATTTTGCAACAACAGGTATTAACATTGAATATTTCCCAGCCTCATCAAACATTTCAGATGCTGTTTTTTCCGGTATTATATACAACAGAAAATATTCAACTTTCCCATCGATCATAAGGATATCACTTATTTTAAGTGATGAATTTTCCGATTTGTAATAATTATCATAAAAGA
>JAQIBN010000248.1 GCA_027859095.1 Spirochaetia bacterium
TAGAGAATCATGTAAATAGAGTCAATTTTAAAAAAAGATAGTAATATTTAAGAGCATTAAAGCTTACGAACGAGTCCAAAATGTGCATCTAATATTAAAAAAGCAGTAATTCGCTAAAACTCTAAGAGCAACAGTAAACAGCAGGTAAAATATGCTGACTGTTTACTGTCGTTTTGTTAACCCCCAGAGAGTCCCAGAGCATCGAATAAAACCTGTATTGGATCAATAATTCTTGTATCAGTAAAATTGGATATCTGCATTCTGCATGCACCGCAGTCTGAAATGATAATGTCAGGTGAGTGTTCTTCAAGAGATTCAACTGCTATATGTCCCAGTGCATCAGTTGTTTTTTTGTTCTTTTCCTTGAATCCATAGCTTCCTGAAAAACCACAGCAGTTTATATCCTGTATATGTACTTTGAGATTTGGAATTTCTTTAAATATTTTAACTGCGGGATAAGGCACACCCCTTCCTCTTAAATGACATGGAATATGGTATGAAATTACTTTCTTAAGGGGCTCAAAGTCAAATTTTATATGCCCTTCTTCTTTTAACAGAAGTAAATATTCATAGAGATTCCATGTGTTTTTAGATATTAGTTCTCCTTCATCTGTATCAAGTATTTCAGGGTAGTCATATATTAGAGTATGACCACAGGATGTGCAGGAATATAATATATCCCAGCCTTCGTTAATAAACTTTGCAAACTCGTTGCTATTTTTTTTTGCAAATCTTTTAGCTTTTACCAGGTCTCCATTCCCCAGTGCCGGTAAGCCGCAGCAAACCTGATCTGGAACAGCTACTTTTATTCCAAAATGTTCCAGAATAGAAATAATCATTCTTCCTTCATCAGGGGCATTAGAATTAAGATAACATCCATGGAAAAAGGCAGCTTTTCTTTCCTTTGGTTTGTTTATCATAATACGGTCAATAGGAGTTCTTACAGACTTGCTCCTGAATCTTTGGAGGGTTTTAAATCTGAATTTAGGAAATGGAATGTCACCTCTTAACCCAATTAATTTGAATAATTTCCTTATTAAACTTTGAGAGGTAATAAAATTTGTTATTAAAGAAAAGAGTGATCCCAGTCTTGCAATATAATGAAAATTTGAAAAGAGTAATTGGGGCAAGGTTTTTCTATGCTTACTTACGTATCTAATTTGAGCATTCAAAATCAATTTTGAAGGATCAACACCGTAGGGGCAGGCAAAGTCACAACGTTTACACTGAGTGCAGTGGGTAATCCATTTATCAACGGTTTCTATACCATCCAAACGGAACCTTTCTGCATCCGGTCCTGCCTGTTTTGGTCCTGGGTATTCCGGATTAACTTTATATACAGGACAGTTTTCTACACAAATAGTACAGCGAATACAATTTTCAAAGCTTCCTTTCATCTAATGTACTCCTGCGCATCTTTGGCTGCTGCAACGCCTGTAGAGATGGCCATTCCATGGCCACATTGGAATTTCATTGTTTCTGAATGGGCAAGGATACTTCCTGCAATAAATAGGTTATTATATCCTGATTCCTTAGCTTTGAAATCTTTGTCAATTATTATTCCTGATTTCTCGATAGGGTGTCCCAGTTTAAAAAAATCCTGATTAAATAATTCTTCATCAATGGGAGCGTAAACCGGGAGATTAAACACAGTTTCTTTAAAAATATTTTTATCCAGAAATAAACCACCACTTACAAAGGATCCTGTTGCCAATATAAATGCTTTTGCATCAATATAATCAGGTCTTCCTGGTTTTTTAATAGTTATATATTGAATTTTGTTTTTTTCGGATTTGAAGTCTGATATGTCCGCAGATCCATAAAAACTTACCCCTTTTCCCCCTGCAATACCTTTTAGCCTTCTGTACAGTCTTATCCCTGGCACAGAAGGTGGAAGGGTAGGTATTTCAAAGAAAAATTTACCTGTTTCCAACTCCAATTTTTTTAGTATCCAAGGACTTTTTGTTATTCCCAGAACAGCAGGTAGTCCCACTTTTTTTTGTTTAATTTTCTGCGATTTAATCCATTCTATAAATGAGGATAGAAAATTGTCATTATCCATTTTTGCAGCAATACCCATAGTTGTATGAGTCCCTGCATCAAAAATTGAAATATCTGTATTCTGAAAAATTCCCTTTACATAGCTGGGAAAAAAATCCTTTATGCCTTTAAAAGAAATAATATGAAATATTTCATCTTTACTAATATCAGCATGTTTCATAGTTAAGGGTACTAATGAAGTAATTCTATGTTTACCTATGGGAGTTAGGATAGTTCTATTTTTTTTAATATCACCAGAATAACTATTTCCATGTTCTTCCATAAGATCTTTAAAATATTGTATTGATTCAAATATTCCCTTTTTTCCTACCTTATGGTAGGGATGTTCATGTGGGAAATTAGTAATTGAATCTAAAGTATTGTCACCAGTTCCCGCTATATCTATACACCCACTGGATACACTGCATATTGGGTCACCTCTTGAAACTACTGCAATATTTAACCCTTGTTCTGCAAGATAGATTGAGGCCATAAGACCGGACATTCCTGAACCTATTACTACAATATCATACTTCATGTTCAGCCATCCCCAGTAAACTTAGGTAAATTCCCTCTACAAGTTGTTCTTCTCTTAGTTGATCCCCATACAATAATGGGCGACTTCCCTTATATCTTCGTTGGAGAAATCTTTTCAGAGCATCCAAAGATTCTTCCTGATTGACTTGTCCTGTTTCCTGCATAATTCCCAGTGCTCTGTAGGTACAAAATCCTCCCTGACAGGGCCCCATTCCTAATCTGGTTCTATGTTGAATATCCCCTAAATTTTTTGTACCTGTTTCTTTAATCACTTTTTTAACCTTCGATCTGGAAACAAGCTCACATTCACACATGATATCTTCCAGTTTTCCAAGTCTTTTTGATACAGGATAACCGGAAAGATCTTCCTGTCCTTCAAGAGGTACATCTGCTGTAGTACATTTTTCAATAATTCCAAAGTGATCCATTATTCTGTCTGTCATTTTTTCGGCCATCAATCTATAGGTAGTTAGCTTTCCACCCAAAATACTGAACATTCCATTCTTATGATCAATAATCTGAAATCCTCTGGAGATTGATCTGTCTTCTCCAGATAAATCTGCAGCTTTTAGAAGTGGTCTGACACCTGTGTAGGAACGTATCAATCTTATATTGTTAAAATCAGGAATCATCATTGCAGCTTCTGATCTTATTAAATCGATTTCTGACCTGTCTGTTGTAAGACTATCAGGATCATCTACATGGATAGATGTTGTTCCTGCAAGGCTTACTGTTTCGTTTGGAACAATAATATCTCCATTTGATGATGGACGAAGCCGGTTTATAACCAGGTTTGAAAGACGATGATTTGCAATAATTAAACTTCCTTTTGATAAACTCATAGGAACATCACTTCCAGCCATTTGTGCTATCTGAGAACCCCAGGCTCCTGTAGCATTGATAATTAACTTTCCCTCAATTTCTATTATTTTTGAGTTGAATTTATCCAGGATTTTAACACCTGTACACTGGCCACGGGTTTTTACAATTTCAATAACTTTATGATGTGTAAAAATCTTTCCTCCCCGTTTTTGTGAAGAAACCACATTAAGCATGCAAAGACGAAATGGGTCAATTGAGGCATCCGGAACCTTAATTGCTTCCAATAATGCGGAATTTAGATTTGGTACAAGTTTAAATGCCTCTGAAGCACTTAATAGCTCTGTTTTAATACCTGTTTCTATGCAGCTTTTAAGAAATTCATCCCTGTATTTTAATGTCTCTCCAGGCAGCCTTACAAATAGTCCTTCTGTGGGTTCCACGCATTTTTTACCAATTCTTCTTAGAATAGTATTTTCAGTGATACATTCTCTGGCGGCTTCAGGATCTTTTACAGTATATCTGCCACCACTATGTAATAACCCATGACAGGCTCCTGTTGCGCCGGCTGCAAAATCTTTTTTTTCTATAAGACAATGGTCTATACCTCTAAGAGCCATATCCCTGGCAATACCCGTTCCAGTTGCTCCACCGCCTATTATTATAACATCAGTTTTTATCATACGATTTCCTGTTTTATTGTGTCCTTTGTAATATTAAAACAACATGAAATAAAATACAATCATAAAGATACAAAAAAAAACAAAAAGAGACATTTATGTACGATACAATATTGAAAACTATACTATGGTGTATTCCTTTATGTCCGAAAAAGGAATGCTGGTCCAGGTAATCTACAGTTTTATGTTTTTAACCTGGGAATTTACGGTGTATGGCTGGGGCTCCTGGTTGGAAGTGTAATAACCATGATAATTGCCTTTATCTGGTTACAGAGAACTATAAATAAACTTGAAAAAGGTGTGATCCAGATTCACAAAGTGTAGATTGCCAAAGACAGCTAGAGTAAAACTCTTCTTCCTCAAGCCGTCACTTTATCTTCCGGTTACTTTTAATCCTTAACGATTTGCTATTTAAAAGTATTCTTGTAATTTCTATAAGTGGCCTTGAACCAAAAAAGCCTTGTAAATTGGATTGTGGAGGGTATAATAG
>JAQIBN010000251.1 GCA_027859095.1 Spirochaetia bacterium
GGCTGTATCAGGAGGGCCGCATAGTCGGCTTGCCTGTTGTTCCTGTTATTGTCCCTGGAATATCAGATTCACGGCTTGAAGAAATTTTGTCTGAAAAACCGGAATGGATATATCTAGCCCTAAGGAGTGGAATCACAGGAAGCTACACAAAACTTGACAAAGAAAATCTCGGTTTCCTTGAGACCCTTAAATATAGGGGAGTCAAAATCATGGCAGGATTCGGTATCCGCTCACCGGAACAGGTACATACACTCATGCAGCACTGTGATCTTGCTATAGCCGGGTCTTATATTGTAAAAGCCATAGGAACTGCAGCAGAAGATGGACAACTAATCAGAAATGCTGCTGGGGACTGCGTGAGATTTCTTACTGGTAAAACCATAAAAAAATAGTCAGGATACTTTGAGCATTTATGTACTAAACTCACTTATTCGCTTACCTATAAAAGACAGAATTTCCCGGGATTTGCGAATAACTCCAGTCAATGAGATAAACCCGTGTACTACTCCGTCTACATTAATGTATTCAGTATCAATACCTGCAGCAGATAGTTTATCTGCATATTCTTTTCCTTCATCCCGAAGGACATCAAATGCTGCAGTAATTATTAATGCAGGAGGGACTCCTATGAGATTGGTTTCGAATAAAGGAGAAACTTTTGGATCTGTCCAGTTCTCTTTGTCCGGCAGATACATACTCCTAAACCATTCCATTCCCGTTTTTGTAAGAATAAATCCTTTAGCAAAATTATAATAAGATTCCGAGGTGAACGATTTTAAATTTGTAACTGGATAAAGTAAAATCTGATACATAATTTTATCCCTGGCAATTTGCGATAGAACTGCAGAAATTGTTCCTCCGGAACTGTCTCCAGCAACTATTATTTTATGTGGATCTATTCCCAGTGTTGGTCCATTTTTATAAATCCAGTCTAAAACAGTTTTAGCATCATCAATAGCCCCAGGGAAAGGGAATTCAGGAGCCAGTCTGTAATCCACAGATATAATTACTGCACCGCTTTTATTTTGAAGATAGGAACAGATATTAACCACAGTATCATTACTTCCTCGGACGAATCCTCCTCCATGAAAATAGAGAACAACCGGAAGTTCTTTAGCATTTTCAGAACGGTATATTCGAATAGGAATATTAAACTCTTTTGACGGGATATCAAGGTCTTCTACAACAGGAACCTCTGGGTACTTCCAACCAACCTTATGTACATTTTTTATCATTCCCCTGCGAAATTCCTCAATAGGGGTTGTTCCATGATCTACAGATACTAAGTTTGAATATGCAAGTAGACCTGCAATTTTATGATCAAGCTTGCCAAACTTTGTCCTACGAAAAACTTCCAGAACTATCAGCAGTGCAAATACCGTAAATACAAAAATTATAACAAAAATCATTATGAAACTCCCAGAATTTCAGTAAACTATAGACTGATATCTTATATTATAGTTTAATAGAATTATACATCAATATATCCTTCTAAATACTGTACAGCCTTCCCTGATATAAAAACGTGATTATCTTCAACTCTGCATTTCAGAATTCCTCCCCGCTCAGAAGCCTGATATGCAATAAGCTTATTCCTGCCAAGCCTTTCAGCCCAAAATGGAGCCAGTCCTGCATGGATTGAACCGGTAACAGGGTCTTCACCTGTCCCGTTAGCAGGCCAGAAATATCTTGAATTAAAATCATATTTATTTGATGCAGCACTAACTACAACATCATATGGTGCAAGTTTTTTTAATTCCTCCTGATTTGGAATAACTGTACGAACATCTTCTTCATTCGCATAGATTACAAAATACACCTGCTGATTAAGAAGAACTTCATTGGGTTTAATGGATAGGCCTTTTATCAATTCTTTTGGAATTAGATTTATTTTATAAGGGCACCTGTTTGGAAAGGTCATTTCAATGAAACCATCTTCAACCTGTCGAACAGTTAAATCTCCTACAGTTTTCGCTGAAAATGTAATTCCCGATGGTGATTTGTCCTGAGAAAACAGTACAAATGCTGTTTCAGAAAGATTGTTTTCGGATGCAATTGACTGCATTAAATTATCCGGTAGCCATTCATCGGTAATAATAACTGCTGCATAGTTACCTTTAAAAACCTCATTCGTAAATGCATCGATGTGATAGATTTTTAATCTCATTTTTGATCCTTAATTTAACCTCAATCAATATTTTATATCACTTATAGGTTACTTGGTTTTTTTTCACAATTCAACAGATTAGAGCTTAGGATACCTTTTTTTGCTTGACATCAGATATATTTCTTTCTACCATTTATGAATAAGAACTTTTGGAGCATGAAATGGTTCATGAAGAATTCAACAAGCTGATAATTACCAATGGTGAAAGACTATTCAGTCTTTGTCATTTTGTTCTGAATCATAATTCTAAAGATATAATTCTAAATCGAAAATTTTTAGGTAGGCTCAATATTGAAGCAACATGGATGCAGGAAACTCTCGACAGCTATGGAAGCAAAAATAACAGTACCTGGTTTCCGTTCAGAGAAGCAATTGCTGCCCTAAAATTATTTAGCTCTATTTCATATGATGTAGTACACTTAAAAAAGGCTGCTCCCTACTATAAACTGTTATCAATCAAAGGTGAATTTGTTATTGAATTGGATAAAATACTTGATAGCTTCTACCTGGCCATCTTTTCAATATCAGGATTTCTTCTTAAATTCTTGAAAAAACAGAAAATTAATATAAATTTGAAACCAATTGATCCTGGCTTTTTTCATGAAATACAGCTTGATTTTCAACTTGATATGACTAAATCAATCAGGGAAATACAGGAACAGGAGCAAACCCTTGTTTATCTTGCTACATCCTTCATGAATCTGGGCTCTGATACCGAAATTCTCGAGTGTGTAAAAAAATTGAAAAAAAAGGACTATTCAGATTGTATCCCGGAAATTGTCAGTGAAGAAAAACTAAGACTTGTAAAAGCACAATTTCATAATCTGCAGTCAATGTACGATACGCATTTATCTAAGACATTTATAGAGAGTTCAAATTCAAATCTTTATGTTTTACGGGGACACATAAGTATAATTTTCCATCTGCTAAGTTCAGCTACTAACCTCGCTCATTATTATGAAAGGCATATGATGACAACTAAATTCAGTTTTTCAACGGATTTAATTCTTCCCATGTCCAGGAAAAAATTATTATCAATTCTTGTAGAGTTTTTTCTGCATTTCACTACCCTTTACTTTACAGCAGCAAGAAGTCTCTGCCAGTCAATAATCAGTGAATATGCTGAAGATGGAGACATATCTGTTGGAATCCCGAACTACAGGGGATTTCATGTACGGCCTTCTACTCTCATTTCTAAAATTATCCTTCATTATGGCACTGAAGTGAAGATGAAACTGGGGAGTGCAGAATACGATGCGTCCAGCCCCCTAAACCTGTTCAGGGCGAATGAAAAAATAAATGCAGAAAAACGAAAATATATTAGTCGCCATATAAACTCCGATTCATTATTTAGAGATTTTAATCCTGATGATGTCTCCAGTTGGCCCAAAATGCTTCAGCTTGTTATTCTCGATCTAATGGATAAAGAGGAAATTATTCTATACGAGAAGAACTTATCCCTGGAAGGAAATGTTCCTGAAGTGGGGGAGAGCCCTGAAGAATTTTTTAAACGAATAATTACATTGTTTCTTGCATCCGGGAAAATTGATATAAAAAGTAATTTGAATGTAACCTTTTTTGGAGATAAACGGGTTTTAAATGATCTTCGAATACTTGCAGAGGATGGCTATGGGGAGGACAAGTATGGAAATAATATTATGCTACCGCCTGAACTTGCATATTTGAAGCGTTAACCTGGATTGAGGCAGCACTAAATCAACCCCATTCTTGCTAAAAGCAGCGTAATTCCAGCAGTACTGGCAGTCTCGGTACGCAGAGTCCTGCAACCTAGGCTTGCAAAAACAAATCCTTCTCTTCGAAAGATGTTTCTCTCTCTATCTGACCAGCCTCTTTCTGAACCAATAGCAAGGAGAGAATTATGCTCTCCTGGATTAAATTGAGAAAGTTTTATCTCTGGTTCAATATTATCCAGAACAATTCTTTGCCCGGAAAAATTTTCTCTGAGAAAAGTCTGAAGGTCTCTGTAAAACTCAACATTGGGCAGACCCGTTGAAGCAGCCTGCTGGGCTCCATCCATAAGGAACCCCCTGTACTCCCCCTTCCATAAATTACTGTCTCTATAAGATTTTTCCCCTGTGTCAGTTCCTGTAAAAATTATTCTTTCAACACCAAGACTGGCGGCTTCTCTGAGTATTCTTTTAGAACTGATAGGCCTTGTGTATCCCATTAGTAAAGTAAGTGGGTAGAGGGGAACATAATCTACTGTTTTTATCCATGAAAAATGTATCCATTCAAGATCAATTGATGTTATGGATCCTTTGCCTGATGGTCCATTTACAAGACCACATGTAAACTCCTCACCTGGTCTCAACTTGAGTATTTTTAAGATATGTTTTGCTCTTTCATCTTTAATACTGATTTTTTTCGGTATATTTGCATCTTCAAAAAGAATTATGTTCAAATTTTCCTCTTAGACTGTTATATTAGAGTAATGTTGTCATTACTAACTTACATTATATTATACAGGGGATATCTTCATGCTTAAAGAGTTCAAAACCCTTATCCCAATGGTAAAAAAATATAAATATTTTTATATTGTTGGATTACTCTGTCTTATTCTTGTAGATGCCGGAGAGCTTTATATTCCCCAACTCATGAAAAAAGTTATAGATTATATAAGTACTGATGGTTTTTCTCTTGATTTTGTAGGGAAAACAGTTGGTCTTATAATGATTATAGGCTTAGGTGTTGCTGTAGCACGATTTGGATGGCGCTTCTTTATTATAGGGGCATCCAGAAGAATTGAGAGTGATCTTCGATACAAATTATTCAGCCATCTGCTAACTCTGTCATCCTCATACTTTGGAAAAACAAAGACTGGTGATCTAATGGCAAGAGCTACAAATGATATGCGGGCAATCAGGATGGCATCTGGAATGGCTTTTGTTGCATTTGTAGATGCTACCTTTCTTTCGGTTGCAATCCTGGTTATTATATTTTCAGAGTATCCTAAACTTGCATCAATTTCTGTTATTCCTCTTCCTGTTATTACGTTGTTAGTATTATTTGCTGGAAAATTGATTCGTAAATATTTTAAGGCTGTGCAGGAAGGATTTTCAAGACTTACTGAAAATGTTCAGGAAACACTCTCTGGTCTAGGAGTTATAAAATCTTTTGCCAGAGAAGAATATTTTCAAAATAAATTCTTTAAAACTAACGAAGAGTATAAAAACAGCAATATGAGACTGGTGCGTTTATGGGGTTTTTTCTTTCCACTGATAAACTTTATATCTGGAATTTCAATTATGCTTCTATTTACATTTGGAGGAATCGCAGTAATTGAAAAATCAATTACACCTGGTGATTTTGTAGCTCTTATGAGTTATTTAACAATGCTTACCTGGCCTGTTATGGGCATGGGATTTACTGTCAATATTCTTCAGAGGGGTGCAGCCTCATTAACAAGGATTAACGAAATACTCAAACAGGAAGCAGAGATAAGATCGCCTGAAATCCCTACAATGTTTGTCCCTGGTGGTGATCTTACAATTAAAAATCTGGACTTTTCATATCCTGGATCGGAAAATAGGAAGGAGGAAGACAAAATTCTTGAAGAGATAAATCTTGTTATTCCTAAAGGATCTACCCTGGGCATTCTTGGAAGAACAGGTTCCGGAAAATCTACATTTAGTCGATTACTGCCCAGATTGCTTGATCCTCCAGCAGGAACTGTATTTATTGGAAATACTGATATCAGAGATTTTGAACTTTCTGAATTACGATCATCAATAGGTTTTGTTCCTCAGGATACTTTTCTATTTTCTTCCACTATAAAAGAAAATATAAAATTTGGAAAATTTGATGCAATTGATTCTGAAATATTGGAAATGGCAGATCTTTCCACTATAAGTAAGGATCTAAATGATTTCCCGGATGGCTGGGAAACAGAAGTAGGGGAAAGAGGTATTAGCCTTTCGGGTGGACAGAAACAAAGAATTGCAATATCAAGAGCCATGATTAAAGATCCATCTATTCTTATTCTGGATGATGCCTTCTCTTCTGTCGATACAGCAACAGAAGAGAAAATTCTTTCCGGATTTTTAGAAAGACGAAAAGGAAAGACAAATATTCTTATTTCCCACAGAGTTTCCACATTATTCCATGCAGATAAAATTATAGTTATTGATAAAGGCAGGATTATTCAAAAAGGAACACACCAGGAACTATATGCAGCAGAAGGATTTTACAGAGAAATAGCAATACTACAGGAGGCTGAAGCTTGAAAAAGTTTTTTACGTTGTTTCACATTTTGAACTTTAAGAACAGCTCTTCTCTAAAGCAGAGCAGTAGAACTGGCGAAAAAAACCAAAAGCAAGCTGAATTTGGAGACATCTCACAGTCCCGGAAACAGGATAAAATTGTAAAAAGCTACGACCCTGTAATAATGAAGCGTCTTTTGACATTTACAAAACCTTATAAATTCCAGGTGATCATTGCTGTTATAGCTCTCTTTTTTGCAACTTCAGCAGAACTGATTATGCCGGTTATAATGCAGAAAACTATTGATGAAAAAATATTAGTTACTTACTCAAGGGTTGAAAATATAGAAGAAAATGAAGAAATAATAGATAAAATTGACAAAAAGAAAACAGTTGTTGAACTATCTGGATATGTCTACTTTTCTGATAAATCTCAGGGGCTTCCTGCTGATTACTTTATAACTGAATTTTCAGACAACTCAGAACTTCTTGATCTTATTCAGGAAAATCAAACTACTATTACAGTTTCCGGTGAATACTTAATTATTAAAATCGAGGATCTAAATAAACTTACAATTAAAGAAAGAAGACTATTACGAGAATCAGATATCAGCTCTGTAAAGAGTAGAGGTCTTATCTATCTTGGTCTTTTAATTGGTGGTCTTTTGTTTACATTCCTTCAGGTTTATCTTATGGCGTACACTGGTCAAAAAGTAATGGAGGATATTAGGTTAAAACTCTACAATCATACAGTTAGACAGTCTTTAAATTTCCTGGGGAAAACTCCTGTTGGTGGTCTTGTAACAAAAATTACAAATGATGTAGAAACAATAAATGAGTTTTTTACATCTGTTGCTACATCTGTACTTAAAGATTTCTCTCTGGTTGCCGGGGTTCTGATTACGTTATTTTATCTGGACTATAGGCTTGCTTTAATAACAGTTTTAAGTATTCCTCCTGTATTTATTGCAACTTTCTTTTTTAGAATAATTGCACGAAATGCCTATAGAAGTGTCCGAGAGGCTGTTTCAAATGTAAATACATTCCTTTCTGAACATATTTCCGGGATGGATATTGTTCAAATGTTTGGAAGGGAAGCAGCCAGTAAAAAAGAATTTGGTGAACGAAATAAAAAATTACTAAAAGCCAATTTATCAGAAATGTACGTATTTGCAGTTTTCAGGCCTCTTATGAATCTTTTTACAGCTGTTTCCATATCTGTAATAATTTATTTTGGTGCCGGGAATTTGTTGAAACATGCTCTTTCTTTGGGCGTTTTAATAGCATTTATTGATTTAATTCAGAAATTTTACAGACCTATAATGGATTTTGCTGAAAAATTTACAATACTGCAGTCTGCTATGGCTGGTGGAGAAAGAATATTTTCCCTTATGGATGATATTGATCAGATAGAGGATAATGGTATAGAAACACTTCAAATCCCTGTTAAAGGACAAATTGAATTTAAAGATGTTTCCTTTGCATATAAAGAGAATGAGCCAGTTTTAAAAAATTTATCCTTTAAAGTTAACCCCGGGGAAAAAGTAGCTATAGTTGGCTATACAGGTGCAGGAAAAACAACTATTGCCAATCTTATTACCAGATTATGGGATATTAACAGTGGGGCAATCTTTTTAGATGGAATTGATATTAGAGATCTTAAGCTAAAGAATTTAAGGGAAACAGTAATCCCTGTACAGCAGGACGTTTTCCTTTTTTCTGGGACTATTGAAGAGAGTATAAAAACAGGACTTAATATATCGGATCGTGAAATAAAAAAAGCAGCTGAACTTGCTCAGGCAAATGGTTTTATAAAAAAGATGGAGAAGGGATACAAAACTATACTTAATGAGCGTGGCTCTAATTTGTCTACAGGCCAACGGCAGTTACTCTCCTTTGCCAGAGTAATAGCTCAAAACCCACAGGTAATAATTCTGGATGAAGCAACAGGAAATGTTGATACTGAAACCGAAAAACTTATTCAAAAAGCAATTGAAGAACTCATGAAAGAGAGAACGTCTCTTGTTATTGCCCACAGGTTATCCACAATTCGTACTGCAGATAAAATCCTTGTTCTTTCTAAAGGGCATCTGGAAGAGATGGGGACTCATGAAGAGTTACTGAAATTAAAAGGTATATATTATAATTTATATAAACTTCAATATGAATCCCAGGGGAGTCGGAAATAGTCAGTAAAATTATTAACTTTTATATTATTTATATTCCTCTCTTACCGGACTGAAAATTTCAAATAATTTACAATCTGTTTTCGCTGTTGCACCATGTTCCACATTCCCCTCTATAACATAGCTATCGCCAGGGTGTAATGTTTTCCGCTCACCATTTATAGTGAAATCAACTTCACCTTCTATTACTGTACCTCCCTGTTCGTGGGGATGTTCTGTGTTTACAAATTTTTTGCTTCATGTATTTAATATTTCCAGTTTACGATTAAATTATTTTAGTTTATAATTTCAGCATGAAAGAAAATAATCCATTGCAGATAAAAGAATTACTCAAAAATTATTGTTCAGAAAACCTTGGTTTTGAACTTAATCGTTATGTGGCACTGTTATTTGATACAATTATTCAAACTCCATTGATGGATATCAATAGGGGCAACCCTCAGATATGGGCTGCATCGATAGTTTATGTCATAGCCCGTTTAAATTTTCTATTTGATAAAGAAAATGAAGATTATATCTCCTTTGATGAAATTTGCAGTTATTTTGAGGTCAAAAAATCCACAATTGGTAATAAGGCTACTCAAATTGAAAAGGCATATGGTATTGAGTTTGCAGACAAAAAATACACAAAACCGGAAATTTACAAGTCCTTTGAATTTCAAATATCTCCTGAAGGGTTTGCAGTTCCATCTTTTTTATTGAAGTCTGTTACAGGAAAGGAAGCCGAAGAGATACAACATTTTGTAGAAGATCAAAAATTAGTGGAACAGCAACGATTAGAAAAGAAAAAAGCCCGGCGAACTGAGATAAATAGAAAAATTGGAGAAGATAAAAAAAAGAAGAATAAGGCAGGACAAATTAGTTTATTTGATTAGTCTGATTACTATGTGAATAATTGATATATAAATCCGGAGCATAGACAGGATAAAAAAGGCTTTGTGTTTTTCTGAATCTTCAGTACAATAGATTCGGGATTAAAAATATGATAATTAATAAAAACCGGAATATAAATAACGTAGAAACAGGCAATAAATAATGAATACTGTACAACTGAAACAGCTCGAGAAAGACCTCTGGTTTGCTGCCGATAACCTAAGAGCCAATACTGGTCTTAAGTCAAGTGAATATGCCACACCAGTCCTTGGTCTTATTTTTCTAAAATTTTCAGATAACCGATATCGACAGTTTGAGCTGGCTATACAGGAAGAGTTTGAAAATCTTGCCGGAACACGCAGAGAAAAACCAATATCTGAAATTGCAATCGAAAAATGTGGTTTCTATCTTCCTGATCATGCCCGATATGACTACCTCCTCCATTTACCGGAACAGGAGGATATGGCTAAGAGTATTAAAGAGGCCATGGAAATTATAGAACAGTTCAAGACCGAACTGGATGGGGTTCTTCCTAAAAGTGAGTATGCATCTTTTAATCGTACAAACGAAAGCCGTTCAGCTCTTATTGATCTGCTAAAAACCTTTTCAGACATTCCTGTTACTGCCAGTGGGGATGTTCTTGGTAAAATATATGAGTTTTTTCTTGGAAAATTCGCCCTTGCAGAAGGCCAGGGTGGAGGTGAGTTTTTTACTCCCACCTCGGTAGTTCGTCTTATGGTAGAGATTCTCGAACCCCATAAAGGAACTGTCTATGATCCTGCCTGTGGTTCCGGGGGGAAATAAAACAGGCTAACAGTTATGCAGAAGACCCCTATAATGGTTTTGGCAGGTTTGACTTTATTATGGCAAACTCTGCTTCGGATGCCAGACATTCTGAGGCTGATATACGAAGGACTCTTATAGAAAATAATTTGATATATGGGATGCTTACCCTGCCTTCCAATATGTTTTATACGGTAACACTTCCTGCTACCCTGTGGTTCTTCGATAAAGATAAGCAGGATGACAAAATACTTTTTATAGATGCCCGTAATATTTTTACCCAGATCGATCGTGCTCATAGAGAATTTAATGATGAACAAATTCAGAATATTGCGGTTATAAGTAAACTTCACCGGGGGAACAGAACCTCTTTCATTGAACTTATTGACAGTTATTTTGAAAAAAAACGGACAAACTACTTTACAGGGAAGCGTCAGAAATTTGATGAATTATCCTCACATAATAAGGCTCAGCATACTCTAAGAGAAAGTTTCGATCCCTTTTTTGAATCCCTCCACAGTGGTCTCAAACAGCTGGATAAGGTTGTCAGACAGCAGGAAAAAGAGCAGTCCGATGTTGCAAAGAAGGCTGGTAAGCGCAGTACCACTGACAGGGAGACTAAAAAACTGAAAGAGGCTTTGGAGCTTCTGCATAAAGAGGTTAAAAACGCAGAGAGTTTCTATAAGCATATTCACTGGCTTCAGGAGAGGTTTCCATGTGCGCAGTATGAGGATGTTACCGGGCTCTGTAAACTTGCAACACAGGATGAGGCGGCTGAGCAGGATTATTCCCTGAATCCCGGGAGGTATGTCTGGGTTGTTATTGAGGAGGATGGGAAGACGGAGGAGGATTTTATTAAGGGGTTGGTGGAGATGAATGATGAACTTGAGAAGCTAACTCATCTCTCTAAAGATCTAGAGAAAATTTTATCTAAAAATATTCAGCAGCTGATAGGTAATTAGCTGATGTTAGAACATACAATATTTGATAATAGGCTTAAAGACTTCTGCCTAGTTGGTGATGTTGTATTTGGAATTATTGGCAGTATTGGGATTCCATATGTTTTGAAGAAAGTTGATAAGTTCGGTTTATCAAGTAGTGTCGCAATACTTGGACCTAACAAAAATCTTGATTCAAAATACTTGTACTACTATATGACATCAAACCCTTTTCAAATGGCTGTTGAAGCCTATTGATGAATCACTGAATGAGCGTATTCAGAAAGAAACACCTTATAAAGTTTATCGTCATAAAATTGAGTACTTTGGTGTCTGTGATCGATGTGGAATGAGTAATGCTCAGTGATGTTAATATTTACCTGAAAACTAATAATCAGTCCGAATATTAGTTTTTAGGTAAGGGCGCAGTAACCTGTGTTCTAAAGCATTAGGAGGCAATTATGGAAAAGAAGAAAAAGCTTACCAACGTTGTAGGTGCACCTGTAGCAGAGAATCAGAATGTGCAGACCGGGAGGTTATACCGGAAAGACGTGTGCATGCAAAGGGGTCTGGAGCTTTCGGATCATTCACTGTTACTCATGATATTTCCCAATACACCAAGGCAAAAAAATGCAGCTTTAATCCCTTTGATCTGACCAAGGTCTGGGCTCATAGTGAGTATCCTCTTATGGATGTGGGAGTTCTTGAGCTAAATAAGAACCCTGAAAACTACTTTGCTGATGTGGAGCAGGCTGCCTTTAATCCTGCAAATGTTGTACCTGGAATTGGGTTTTCTCCGGATAGGATGCTTCAGGGAAGATTATTCCCCTATGGAGATGCCCAGAGGTATAGGTTAGGTGTAAATCATAATCATATTCCGGTAAATAGAGCCAGGTGTCCTGTAACTGGATTTCACAGGGACGGTCAAATGAGGGTGGATGGTAATTACGGAGCAACTTTAGGTTATGAACCCAACAGTTATGGTGAATGGCAGGATCAACCTGGAGATTTGTATAATTTAATGAATTCTGAACAAAAAAAAGTGCTTCATGAAAATACTGCCAGAGCCATGGGGGATGCACCCAGAGAAATAAAAATTCGTCATATTGGCAATTGTCAGAAAGCAGATAAGTCTTACGGACAGGGAGTTGCCAATGCCCTGGGCATTCCTCTTAGTGAAGTTCAGTAAAATTAGTTTATCTTTAAAAAGGCTGTTGCGGTATATCTGCAGCAGCTTTTACTTTTTACCGGTTAGCTTAATAATATGAAACCCAAATTGAGTCTGGACAAGTTCACTTACAGATCCCACACCCATTCTTTTAACTGCAGATTCAAATTGTGGTACCATTTTCCCTTCACCAAACCACCCCAAATCTCCACCATTTGATTTACTTGGGCATGTCGAGTAGTCTCTGGCTACAGCTTCGAAAGGGGCTCCCTGTTTTACTTTTCGCAAAAGTTCCTGGGCTTGTCCTCTTTCTTTTATTAAAATATGGCTTGCTTTCCACTCCATGGTAATCTCCCTGTAATAAAATTGGAATCAGGTATAAAAGATCTATTAAATACTAATAAAAATCAAGATGATGATTAATAATGCTCTAATTCAAATATGATTTGTTCTGTGTATAGATTTTTATTCCCTCTTATGCTATTATAGTTCCTGTTTTTTTGTGGTAGAATACAAATCAGATCAGAAATATTCAATAATAAATATAAAAATATGGACTATTCATGAGTGCAAAAAAATATACTAATTACGATGAAAGCAAGATAAAAACTCTTAGTTCTCTGGAACATATTCGTCTGCGTACAGGTATGTATATTGGTCGTCTTGGAGATGGATCAAATGTGGATGATGGAATTTATATACTCCTTAAAGAGGTTGTGGATAACTCTATTGATGAATTTATCATGGGATCCGGTGATAGAATAATTGTTCAGCATAAAGATAAAACTGTCAAGGTCAGGGATTACGGGCGTGGAATTCCTCTTGGTAAGGTTATTGAATGTGTTTCGGTAATAAATACCGGAGCTAAGTATAATGATGAAGTCTTTCAGTTTTCTGTTGGTTTAAATGGTGTAGGAACAAAGGCGGTAAATGCTCTTTCCAGCAAGTTTAGAGTTGTTGCATTTAGAGATGGTAAATTTTTTGAAGCAATATTTGAAAGAGGTACCATAATCTCTGAGAGAAAGGGTAAAAAAGAAGATGAAAAAGATGGTACTTTTATAGAATTTACTCCCGATGATGAAATTTTTGGAGAGTTCGCTTTCAATCCTGAATTTATTGAGCAGAGAATGTGGAATTATGCATGTCTTAATTCCGGATTATCCCTTGTTTTCAACAAAAAGAAATTTATATCAAAAAATGGACTTTTTGATCTTCTGAGTTCTGAAATAGGTGATGCTAATACCCTTTATGATATTGGGTTTTCAAAAAATAAAAGAATAGAATTTGCTTTTACTCATATAAATAACTATGGCGAGACATATTTTTCGTTTGTAAATGGGCAGTTTACAAGCGATGGAGGAACACACCAGAGTGCATTCCGTGAGGGACTTTTAAAGGGTGTAAATGAGTTTTTTCAGAAAAACTATTCAGGAATAGATGTAAGAGAAGGTGTTGTAGGAGCTGTAGCTGTAAAACTTCAAAATCCTGTTTTTGAAAGCCAGACAAAAAATAAACTTGGTAATACAGAGGTACGAAGCTGGATAATACAGGATGTAAAATCGGCGGTTGTTGATTTTCTCCATAAAAATTATGATGCAGCAAAAAATCTTGAAAATAAGATAATTAATAATGAAAAACTTCGAAA
>JAQIBN010000258.1 GCA_027859095.1 Spirochaetia bacterium
ACTTTATAGTTTATCAAACACGGAATTCAGTTTTTCTTCTATTGTCTGGCTAATCTTACTTAATTCTGGATTGTCTATCATTTCCATAGCCGCTGCAGGTTTAATAATACCAACTGTTACTACATTATTTTTTTCATATATTACTATATTACACGGAAGCATGAGACCAATGTTATCCTCAACCTCCAATGCTTTTAAAGCTTCCGGTGGGTTACAGGCTCCAAGGATAATATATTTATGGTATTCTATTCCAAGTTTTTCCTTAAATTTTTCCTTTATATCAATTTTGGTTAAAACTCCAAACCCTTCTTTTTTTAATTCTTCTGTGACCTTCTTTTCAACTGTTTCAAAATCAGCTGTAAGCACTTTTACAAATCCATAATCTTTCATATTTCCTCCTACAATAGTTTTTTTATCTCTTTGTCAATATATTTCCCATGCTAGTTATGATACCAGACTCTCCCATTATAACCGTTTACACTCAACATACCTGATATTTTTCCATTGGAACTCACTGTATGAATTGTATAATAACCATCAAATTTATCAGCATGTTTTTCGATACCATTTCCGGGCTGATTTTTTCCCATGTAGTTTTGAGCTATATTTATTGCCTTTGCCTCCTTACTGATGATTTTAAAATATAGAATGTTTTTGAAAATAATGTGAAAGGACAGGGAATTCATATGGGAAAAATATTCCGAAAGAAAACTTGACTTTTTTAATCATGTAAGATATCTTGTTTATATGCCCTGGGGGGGTATAGTATAGGAGAATTAAAATGATGATTTTATTTTTAGCTATTGGGATTCTTGGAAGTATCTATCTGATTAGCTTCAGGTGAAATTTCACAAAACGAGTATACTGAAATAAAAAATATAATTACAGATGAATCGGAGTACTAATATATGACAAAAGAAAAAAGGACAGCACATCATCCATACGAGACAAAGTCCGATATGATAGTTCGTCTTAAAAAGATTGAAGGGCAAATCCGGGGTATTTCAAAGATGATCGAAGAAAATATTTATTGTGATGATATTCTGAATCAGTTTTTAAGTGTTGATGCAGCTATAAATGGTGTTAGAAAGACACTTCTTGAGGCACACATGAAGAGCTGTATTGTAGATCAGATACAGGAAGGAAAACTTCAGGTAATTGATGAGCTAATAACAACTATAGGAAAGATGACAAAGTAGCCCTTAGGAGGGTATTTATGGAAATTATCCAGCTGGATATAGAGGGAATGACATGTGCATCCTGTGTTGGGCATGTGGAAAAGGGAATAAAAAGTATAAGTGGAATAGATCTTGCCAATGTAAATCTTGCAACAGAGAAAGCTACTGTAAGTTATGATCCGGACAAGGTTGATATTACGAAAATAATAGATGCTGTCTCCGGAGCAGGGTACTCAGCATCAGTTTATTCGGGTGATGATGATGAAAGTGAGGTAAAACGGCAGAAGGTTGAAAAAAGGTTAAAAAATCAACTGATTCTTTCTTCAGTTCTAAGTTTACCTCTGGTAATGGCAATGTTTGCAGCAATATTTAATATTGAATTTCTAATGTTTTTACATAATCCTGTCCTGCAGTTTATACTGGCTACTCCTGTTCAGTTTTATATTGGAGCCCAATTTTATAATGCTGCATACAAGTCAATAAAATCAGGAAATCCGGGTATGGATGTTCTTGTAGCTATGGGGACAACGGCTGCATATTTGTTTAGTGTTTTTAATGGTTTTATGGCAAAAACTTTAGGTGTTGTAAACTCAGGGCTGTATTTTGAAGCTTCTGCGATAATTATTACTCTTGTTCTTCTTGGCAGATATCTGGAAATGAGGGCAAAGGGAAAAACTGCAGAGGCTATAAAAAAACTGATGGGTCTCCAGGCAAAAAGCGCCAGTGTTGAAAGAGAGGGTGAAATAATTGTAGTTTCTATAAGTGATGTTATTCCCGGAGATATTGTTCATGTTAAACCCGGTGAGCGGGTTCCAGTTGATGGTAAAGTGATTAGTGGAAACACTTCTATTGATGAAAGCATGATAACAGGAGAAAGTATGCCTGTAGAAAAGAATGCAGGTGATTCTCTTGTAGGCGGAACTATGAACTCTTTTGGTTCAGTACGATATGAGGCAACACATGTTGGTAAGGATTCTGTCCTGGACAGGATTATTTCTGTAGTCGAAGAAGCTCAAGGATCAAAGGCCCCCATACAAAAGCTGGCGGATAAAGTAGCATCAATTTTTGTTCCAATAGTTCTGGTAATTGCTCTTGTAACTTTCCTTGTCTGGTGGTTAGTGTTTGGGGCTCTGACAAGTGGAATAATTGCTGCAGTTGCTGTTCTTGTTATTGCATGCCCCTGCGCTCTTGGTCTGGCAACACCTACGGCAATTATGGTTGGAACAGGCATTGGTGCGCAGCGGGGGATACTGATACGAAATGGCGAGGTTCTTCAACTTGCAGGAAAACTAACAACTGTTATTCTGGATAAAACAGGAACAGTCACCAAAGGAAAGCCTGAGTTACAGGAAATAATTCCCTTAAACGGAAGTTCGACGGATAGTCTTCTTCAGATAGCTGCATCATTGGAAAATAATTCTGAACATCCCTTAGCAAGAGCCATTGTTGTCGCTGCTGAGAATGAAAAGTTGAAACTGCTGGAAAGTAATGCGTTTAATTCAATACCTGGGAAGGGAATCAGAGGAAAAGTTAAAGGTCAGGAATATCTTCTTGGGACAGAGTCATTTATGGCATCTAATGGGATTGATATTTCTTCCATCCTCGAAAAAAAAGCAGCACTGGAATTGAAGGGTGCTACTGTAATGATTCTTTCAACAGTTTCAAAGGACAACAATAAAACACCGCCATCAGCACTGATCTCAGTTGCTGACAGTATCAAGGAAAACTCAGCAGAAGGGGTTGAGCTTCTAAAAAACCTTGGCTTGGATATCTATATGATAACCGGAGATAATTCCAGGACAGCCAAGGCCATTGCTACAAAAGCAGGGATAAATAATGTACTGGCTGAAGTACTGCCGGAGGGAAAGGCTGAAGAGGTTCGTAAATTACAGAAGAGCGGACATGTAGTTGCAATGGTTGGAGATGGGGTTAATGATGCTCCTGCATTGGCTTTGGCGGAAGTAGGAATAGCAATGGGTGAAGGATCTGATATAGCCATGGAGTCGGCTGACGTTACCCTTATGAGGGGTGATTTAAGGGAGATTTATGCTGCAATAATGATTTCCAGAAAAACCATGGGCAAAATAAAGCAGAATCTGTTTTGGGCATTTATCTATAACATAATAGGGATACCTTTCGCTGCATTGGGTTTATTAAATCCTATAATAGCTGGAGCTGCCATGGCATTCAGTTCCGTTACGGTAGTTTCAAATTCATTGAGCTTAAAGAGATTTAAGATTTCAATTAAGGAAAATAATTATAAATCAATCACATCACAATTAAAGGCTGGTCGTTCGCAGGCTCACTGCTCGTCTATGCCACCTAAGGAGAACAACATGAGCGCAACAGTAATAACTGTGGAAGGAATGACCTGTAATCACTGCAAGATGAATGTAGAAAAAGCCGCTTTAAATCTTGAGTTTGTTAAGGAAGCAGTTGTAGATCTTGATCGGAAAGAATTAAGAGTAAGTTTTGACGGATCAGGAAGTGATATAGAAACTGTAAAAGCTGCAGTCAGGGAAGCTGGCTATACCCCTGTTTAATTTAGTCAGTAGTATATTGTGGAAGGCTGATTATAAATTAAGTTCACGGTATTTATTGGGGCTGAGGCCTTCCAGTTTGCGGAATACTGTAGCAAAATAACTGCTGCTTTCAAATCCGACTTCTACCGCAATATCTCCAATTTTTTTAACAGGGTTGCTGATTATTAAGTCTTTGGCTTTGTCAATTCTTCTTTGATTAATATACTCAGTTGGGCGTTGATTAGTAATATTTTTAAATATTTCACAAAAATACTGGGGTGTTACACCGGCAGTTTCGGCCAGACGTTCAATTGATAGAGTCGATCCAAGCTCTTTTTCTATGAGATCAGTTACATATTTAAGTCGCTTACTATTATAATCGTGGTTTTCCTGTTTTTCATTCCATACATATTTAAAGAGATCAATAAGAAGCTGATATGCCAGTGCAGACCCATCCAACCCTGCCATTTCAGTAGGCTTACTCAATAATTGCAGTGCTTTTCTAATATGAGATTCAAGCACCGGAGGTTCTGATACTGCAAAAACACCACTTGTTTTTATTCCCTTGCAATGGAGCATGCTCTCTATATGATAACCATTTATTGTAATCCAGTGAACATGCCATGGTTCTTCTCTTGTGCA
Source organism: Spirochaetia bacterium (assembly GCA_027859095.1). Lineage (GTDB taxonomy): Bacteria > Spirochaetota > Spirochaetia > B11-G9 > B11-G9 > JAJRQE01. Next base: position 4,343 of record JAQIBN010000258.1, read on the forward strand.
GTATTTATGGGGAACCCCTGGGAAGAGAAGCATACCATGCCCGGGAGGCACGGGCAATTTTACATCCGAAATATCCAGAATACCTGCCCCTGACTGAGTTTGAATCCACTGATAAACAGGATAACCAAATGGGCGTTCAACGGGGTACTGATAAAAGTCACAACCTGCTCCAACCAGATGAAAGGGCAGTTCCTTTTCAATTTCGGTCAGACTTGCAGTAAGGTATTTCCCTTCACGTCTACCCTTATCATGTTGATTTTTCATTATTTGAATCTCCAGATCTTAGAATAATATAACAGATCTTAAAAAAATGATAGTAATTTTTATCTTATTAGCTAAAGTAGAAAATAAATTCATTTTTATTGAGTCCTTACTACCTGTTTAAACAGTATAATGTTGATTTTATTAGTTTCTTACTTTAAAAAAATAATATAGTTTAACCTTCTTCAAATACAGATACTATAATGAAAATCTTATTATTGACCTGCTGATTAAAGGATTTATAATGAATAAACGACTCATTATTCTGTTGCTGAGTATTTGTATACTAACAACAGGAATTTTTGCTGGAGGTGAAGGTGAAGTTTCCAATAAATTAGTTATAAACTCTGACCAGTCAGATCCGGCGCCAAAAGAAGCAGTTGCTAAAGTTGTAGAGATGTTTAAGGCGGAATATCCTGAAATTGAAGTTCAGCTGAATACATTCGACCATGAATCTTACAAAACTTCTATCAGAAACTTCCTGGCAGCGGAAGCTCCTGACATCTGTTTCTGGTATGCTGGTAACAGAATGAAGTTTTTTGTTGAATCAGATATGTTTCTGGACGTAAGTGATGTCTGGAAAGAAGAAGGTCTATATGAAGCTATGTCCTCATCTGTAAAAGCAATGGAAATTGATGGGAAAGTATACGGTCTTCCATGGTCCTACTATCAGTGGGGTATGTACTACAGAATGGACATTTTTGAAAAATTCGGTCTTTCCGTTCCCAAAACATGGGATGAGTTCATGAGCGTTAACGATACTCTCGTGGCTAATGGCGTAACTCCTATTTCAATCGGAACAAAATATCTGTGGACAGCTGGTGGCTGGTTTGATTATCTGAATCTTCGTGTAAACGGATATAATTATCATATGAAGCTTATGTCCGGAAAAGCTTCATACCTCGATCCCGAACTTGACAAAGTATTCGATATCTGGGGAGACATGATCGCAAGAGGACATTTCCTCGAAAATCACGCAACTTACTCATGGCAGGAAGCTCAGGCTCCTCTTATAGCCGGTGATGCTGCAATGTACTTAATAGGAAACTTTATGATTCCCGATATGGAAAGTGCCGGTGTTGTTGATAACATGGGATTCTTCCAGTTCCCGATTATCAATCCTTCAGTAGGCGTTTTCGAAGATGCACCTACAGATACAATCCACATTCCTGCAAAAGCAAAAAATATTGAATCTGCTAAACTATTCATGAAGTTTATGGCTCGTCCAGACATTCAGGGAATGATGACTAACATCAATGGAACACTGGCAGCAAACAAAAATGCACCGGCACCTGATAACAGATTCAGAGAAGCCGGAGCCAAGATGCTTGGTGAAGCAGACGGTCTTGCACAGTTCTACGACAGAGACACTTCTCCGGAAATGGCTAAAGTCGGTATGGAAGGATTCCAGGAATTCATGGTTTTTCCAGACAGAGAAGATGCTATTAGACAGAGATTAGACACTGAAAGAAAAAGCAGTTTTTAATAATTCAATTGAATTATTCATAGAGGAAATTGCAAAACTCGAAGAGTTTTACAATTTCCTGCATTTTGAGCCACTTAGAACAACTATTCAGGGTAATCAGTTATAATTTTGAAAGTGGCTCTATACTTATTAAACAATTCTAATAATTAACCAGGCGACGAAGCGTAAAACACTTCGTCACCTTTTTTAACTTAAAAAAGGAGGCTGTTCATGGATAAAAAAACCGTGAATAAGATACTCAAGTTACAACAGAAATTTGCTCCTGCTTATTTTTTGGCTCCAGCACTGATACTGTTCGCAACATTTGTATTATGGCCCATAGTTCAAAGCATTTTTATCAGTTTTCACCAATGGGATGGATTCGGACCTATGAATTTTGTCGGTCTGAAGAATTACAGGACTATGGTAGTTGATCCACGATTTCTCAAATCCATATTAAACAATGTTTACTGGCTGGTATTTATGATGCTGGCTCCATTAATTGGTTTGACACTGGCCTTGTTTTTAAATCAGGAAATGAAGGGTATGAGAGTTCTTAAATCACTCTTCTTTTTCCCTTTTGTTATAAATCTCGTTGTAGTCGGTCTTGTGTTTTCCTGGTTTTATAATCCGGAACTGGGACTCCTGGCTGAAATTTTTAAAATATTTGGATTAAAACCAATCCCTATTCTAGCTGATGAAAATCTGGCCACATTCGGTATTATAGCCGCTGGATTATGGCCTCAAATTGCCTACTGTATGATCCTGTATCTGACAGGTCTGGCCGGAGTGAATGTTCAGATGGTTGAAGCTGGAAAAATAGATGGAGCTCATGGATTCCTAATGCTCAGGCATATTATCTTACCTCAGCTTAAACCCGCTACCATTGTAGCGTTGACTGTTACTGTTATCGGTTCACTTAGAAGTTTCGACTTGATTGCCACCATGACAGCAGGTGGACCATGGGGGAGTTCTACTGTTTACCTTTATATGGAATGACTATTTCTGGGCGTTAACTCTTGTTCAGAGCGATGCAGCCCGTCCGATCACTTTTGGTCTGGCAGCCATGAAAGGTCAATGGTTAATCAGCTATAACCTGATTGCCGCGGGATCGGTGATCGCCGCCATTCCGTCTGTAATTGTTTTCTTTGTTCTTCAGAAACAGTTTATCCAGGGATTATCTTTGGGTGGAGTTAAGGGGTAAGGGTAAGACCCAGGATTTAGTACATATTAATTACAGGAGTTCTCAACAATTATGGCAAAGAAACATGAAGAAACTTTATCTCTATACGGAAACAGTATAGGAAGAAAGAACAGTAAAAAGGTAATAAGAAGACAAAATTATCTGAAGAAAAAATTCAAATACGATCCTGACGAGATATATACTCTTCACCTGAAAGATAATCCTCATCTGGGTCCAATATTTGGTGTTAAGGATATAGTTAGAGATATTGAAGGTGAAGAAATAGATAAAAGTAAAGGAATAGTTATCAGCACTATTCGAATGGGTTTTGGCCATTACCGTATTGCTATGGCAGCAGCCTCCTGTGCTAACGCAATGGGGTATACACCTTACTGGCTTGATTTCCTTTCTATACCAGGAATACCGACAGATGTAATTAACTGGTGTAATAACAATTACAGTAC
>JAQIBN010000279.1 GCA_027859095.1 Spirochaetia bacterium
GTATTTTAATATAGGATTTGGAGCTTATAAATTTTTAAAAAAAAGAATTTAGATATGTTATGATTGATGAATTTCAGGATAATAATCAAATGCAAAAGGAATTATTATACCTCCTTGCAGAAAAAAGTAAACTATCAAGTTCAGGAATCCCAGCTGTAGAGGATCTGGAACCGGATAAATTATTTTTTGTAGGAGATGAAAAGCAGTCAATTTACAGCTTTAGGGGCGCAGATGTAAGTGTTTTTAAAGGATTAAGTGCAGAACTTATAAATTCAGGAGGTGAGTCTCTGTCGCTAAATACAAATTACAGAAGTGAACCAAACCTGATAAAATTTTTTAATAAAATATTTAATATAGTTATGAAAAATTCTGAGGAACAGTATGAAGCTGATTTTGAAGCCCTTGATTTTAGAGATCCTGTTGAGAACCTTGTTCCTGAAATTACAATTTTTTATAAACCTGAGACTGTAAAGGAAGAAAGTTCCCTGAATAGTAATGAGGCTGAAGCATGGTATATTGCAAATTTTATAAAAGAAAAAGTAGAAAGTAAAAGCCTTAGAATTGCAAAAGATGGTGAGTTGGTTATTGCAGGGTATGATGATTTTGCAATTCTTATGCGTTCCACAAGTAATCAGATAATGTATGAAAAATACTTTAGAAAACTTAATGTTCCATGTACTGTTCAGGGGGTAAGAGCCTTATTTATGGAAGCCCCTGTGAATGATATATATAATCTGCTGCAGCTTCTTGTTTACCCTGATGACAAATTCTCCTTTTCTGCACTTTTACGTTCTCCTTTTGTTAATCTTTCTGATGATGTTACTGGAGCTATTCTTCTTTATGGAGAAAGTGCCTTTGATATTTCTGAATTAAGTGAGTTGCCTGATTTCCCTTTTACTCCAAAGGATAGTGCAAAGTATAATAATATTCGGGATTTTTACTTTGGGTTAAAAAAGAAAGTGGATTTTGTTTCCACTTCAGAGCTTATAAGAGAAGTCTGGTATGAAGGTGGTTACAGGAATTATTTAATGAGTAATCCTGAGTATCATGGATATCTGGAATACTATGATTATCTAAAAACTCTTGCTGCCAGATCGAATGAGAGGGGAGAGTGTCTGGCCGTTTTTCTTGATTATATCCGTGATAACCTTGGATTATATGAGAAGCTTCCTGATCTTGAAATACTACGGGATGAAACAAAAGGAGTCCAGCTACTAACTATCCATAAGTCAAAAGGGTTGGAGTTTCCTATTGTTATAGTAGCCAATACCGGGAACAAAGGACGATCAGGGGGAGGGCCTCCATATTATATATCAAAAGATTTTGGAATTACTTTAAAATATGAAAGTGATACAGGAAAAAAAGCCAACTATTTTTATGATAAGGCAAAAGAACTTGAAGCCAGGAAAGAACTGGCTGAAAATAAACGAATTTTATATGTGGCTCTGACAAGGGCTCAGTCTCATCTTATAATTTCAGGGAGCCATAATAAATTCACTAAAAATGTAGAAACTGGTACAGGAGAAAAAAATCTTTTAAATATGGTCTTAAAGGGTATTGGCTGGGATGGAGATCCCGAGTCTTTAAAAACAGATGCCTTTAAAGATTATATTAATTTAATTCCGGATGTTAGTGAAAGAGATGTTTTTCTGTCTGGTAATTCTAGGAATAAAGTAGATCTGGTAAATATTAAAAAAGATTATAACAGAACGGAATTAATACAAAGAAAAGCTGAACGTGATACCTGGTCTGCTTCTGAAATAAATACTCTTTATAATGATTCTATTAAACATAAACCAAATGCAGATATTAGATTATCATCTATAAACTCTGATAGTTTTCTTACAGAAGATAATTACGCAGATTTTGGTACTTACTGTCATAAAATTATCGAAACTAAATTAAAAAATACTAGTACTGATGTTTTATTACCATCATCCTTTCTAAACTTTCAGAATAAACAAAAAGAAATAATTGAAATGGATGCACATAATCTAGCAGCAAAATTTCTTGATTCAGCATTTGCAAAAGAAAATATAATTTTTGATTCTGAATCGGAACTATCTTTTCTTCTTAATATTGGGGAATTTGAAAAGCCATTGTATGTAAATGGTCAGATAGATTTACTAATTGAAAAAAAAGATAAAGTCCTCATCATTGACTTTAAAACTGATAAATCTCTAAATCCCGAAGAATATGGTGTTCAAATGTTTTTATATAGGGAAGCAGCTGGAGGAATCTTTGATAAGCCTGTAAGAAGTTTTCTTTTTTATCTGAGAGAGACTATAGAGACAGAAATAGTAGATGATTTTTTCATTTCAGATATCTGTAAAGTTTTGGAGTAGGTAGTGTGGGATTATTGTAGAAATAATTCTATTTGCTTTCACATCACACAGGGTTTATAATTAAAAAAAGTTTCAGGAGGCAGATATGAACCCTTTATTTAGGAAGTTATCTGTACTGATTTTGCTTTTCACCTCTGTTTCGCTTCTGGCCTTACGGAAGAATCGACTCAGCTTGAAATTGGAAAACTTCTTTCTGCCAGATCAATTATTTACAAAATTATTAAGTATCCTCGCACCATCCTTCTCAGTATTTTCCCCAGGGATCTTGTTTTTATAGGCTTCCTTAATACTTGGTGTTGTTAAAGACCTACGTTCAAAAACTTCTTTTGCTTCTTCATAGTTATAATCAGGATGAAATTGAACACCAAATACATTTCTACTTTCATACTGAAACCCCTGAATACCAGTACTACTTTCTGCAATAAGTTTGCATCTATCTGGCAGTTTTGATACAGAATCACTATGAATATGACAGAAAATTCCTGATGAAACACCTTCAAAAAGTGGGTTAGGTTCTATTTCAACTGGATTCCATCCATACTCAGGTTCATTCATAGTAAAAAGGCAGGATTTACCTATAAACCATGCTGCAAGAAACTGATGACCATAGCAGATACCAAGAATAGCTTTATCATCTTCAAAGAAATCATCAATAACAGAGCTTAATTCTCCATCCCAGGAATTGTTATCTATGGCTGAGGCAGCAGAACCTGAAATTACAAGATGGGTAAAATCTTTTCCGGCTATATCTGTTTCTACATTGCCAGGAGTGGTAAATATTATTTCTTTATTTGTATCCATCTTTTTAAGAAGATTCTTTTTGTAACGTTTAGCTGCCTCAGGTTCAGAAACACAGTTATAAACAAGTATCATTTTATAGAGTCCATCCTTTTTCTATTTTTTTTATTTCGTTTTTCTATTACTGGGAACTTCAAATTTCTTTATTATTTTACATATTTCTTCTGTATCTTCAACACTAATTCCCAGATGAGTTACCATTCTTATAGAATTAGGACTGGCTGCTCCACATATAATCCCTTTTTTACCTAAAGCAGAAACAATAATTTCAGCTTTACGAGTTGTATTAAAATATAATATGTTTGTCTCAACTGTTGTCAGATCAATTTTTGCCCAATTTACAAGAGATATAGCTTTTGCAATTTTTTTAGCATTTTCCATATCCTGGGTGAGAGTTTTAATATTATTTTCAAGAGCATAGATACCTGCTGCGGCAAGAACTCCTGCCTGTCGCATTCCCCCACCCAGCATTTTTCTGATACGTCTAGCTTCTGCAATAAATTTTTCCGGTCCACAAAGCAAGCTTCCTACTGGCGCACCTAGTCCTTTTGAAAGACAAAATGTAACTGTATCAACAAAAAAGCACATTTTTTTTACAGGAATATTTGTAGCAGCAGCGGCATTAAACATTCTTGCACCATCCATATGAACTTTGAGATTATTCCTTTTAGCAAATTCTGAAACAGCTTTTAATTCTGATAGTTTATAACAGGTACCACCTTCCTTATTATGGGAGTTTTCTATCTCTATCATTTTGACTTTAGACATATAATAAATATCCGGTCGAAGGTGTTTTTCAAGTTCTTTGGGAGTAAGAATACCTTTCTTCCCATCAACAGCTATAGGCATAGCTCCTGCTATTGCAGCAACAGAGGAAAGTTCATAATGCATTATGTGACTATTTTTATGAGTAAGTACTTCGTTTCCTTTCCCACAGTTTATATATAATGCAATCAGGTTTCCCATTGATCCTGATGGTATAAATAAAGCCGCTTTTTTACCTGTTATTTTTTCAGCCATTTCCTGAAGTTTGTTAATTGTTGGATCTTCTGAATAAACATCATCTCCAACATCGGCAAGATACATTGCCTTCCTCATCTCTTTACCAGGCCTGGTAAGTGTATCACTTCTTAAGTCGTACTTTTTCATCTTGATATCCTCTCTAATATTTATCTTTGAAAGTATAGCATAACAAATTTTTATTTTGTTATAATCTGAGAAAGAAGTTCAAAAAAATTCGGGAATGTAATTGATACTGCACTAATATCATCTATTGTAGTTTCTTCTTTAGATGCCAAAGCCGCAATAGCCAGAGCCATTATAACTCTATGGTCTCCATGTCCCGATACTTCTTTTCCTTTAAGTGTTTTTCCTCTTGTTCCTTGTATTACAAGTCCATCTTCCAGTTCTTTGATATTTGCACCCATTTTTTCAAGTTCTTTTTTCATAACAGATATTCTGTCTGTTTCTTTTAATCTTGCCTGTGGTACATTAAATAATCTTGTTTCTCCTTCAGCAAAGCAGGCTGTTACTGCCAGGGCTGGCAAAGCATCAGGTGTATCATTTAGATCAAAATCACATCCTTTAAGAGGACGACCTTCAATTTTGATATAATCAATTCCTATTTCAATATGGCAGCCCATTTCTTTTAGCATATAGACTACTGCCTTATCACCCTGACTATCTGCCATATTCAGACCTTGAAGTGTTATCGTTGAACCTGTTATAGCTGCCGCACAGAGAAAAAATGTAGCTGAAGAAAAATCACCGGGTACCTGCTTCTCTATCGCTTCAAACTTTTGACCCCCAGGTATAAAAAAATCCTTAAAATCTGTAGTGTCATACATTATAAATTGATCATTAAGCCATTTAAGAGTCATTTCGACATAAGGTTTTTCTCTTAAGAGAGGGACTTTTATTTCAGTATTTCCATTTATAAGTGGAGTGCAAAGAAGGAGGCTTGAAAGATATTGACTGGTTGGGCATTCAATACTGGTTTTTCCTCCAGTAAGAGGTCCTTGTATACTAAATGGTGGGCATCCATTTTTACCTAACACACTAACATCAGCGCCAAGATCTTTCAGACTATTCAAAAGATTTTCAACAGGTCTGGATTTTATCTGATCGTCTCCAGTAAAGGTAATTTTATTCCTACCCAATGCCGCAAGACCTGCTGCAAGATATAGTGTAGTTCCTGAGTTTCCTACATCTATTATGTCTACAATCGGTAAAATATTTCCCCCAGTGCCTTTGACAATCCATCTATCATCTTGGGTTTTAATTTCTGCTCCAAGAATACTAATAGCTTCCAAACAGGAGCGGGTGTCTGCAGAATCCAGAGGGTTTATAATTGTACTCTCCCCTTTTGCCATAGCGGCAATTAAAAGCGCTCTGATTGTATGGGATTTTGATGAGGGTATTATAATTTCGCCGGCAAGCGATTTAACAGGAAAGATTGTTTGTTTCATAGATATATTGTAAAGAGCAATAATCGGAGTGTCAAATGGGAATTTTTGCTATAATTAGAATTCTGGTACCCTGCTTCATATTTTTTTCTTGCATATCTAATTAGCTTATAGTAAAATAATTTAGATGTGGCTTTCTTATGTGTAACACCGATTACAGATTAGTAAGGGAGTATCAGTATGCAAAATTCCATTAAGAAATGTTTGTTCTTATCTTTATTTATTCTACTTATTGTTATTGCAGGCGCCCAGGATATTATAGTCTCAGTAAGCGATTTTAATGTTGAATCAGAAAATAAAAAATTTAAGTATATTGGAAAAGGTATTTCCACTCTTGTTGCCGGGGAGCTTCGAAGGACCAGATCAATTAAGCTCCTGGAACGTAGCCAGATGAACAAAATAATGGAAGAGCAGAAACTGAGTCTCTCCGGAATGGTGGATGAGGCTCATCAGGTGGAACTTGGAAAGCTTTTGGCTGCCGATTACATTGTTTTCGGTGAAATTATTGACATGGGTAATTCCTTACTTGTAAGTGTTCGTATGGCGGATGTAGCTACTACTGAAGTGGTATGGGAAGACAGTCTTATGGAAAAGCTCGAAATCTACGACTATATCGGTGCTTACTTTGCCAAATCTATTCTAACAGAACTTAAACTGGATGTAGAAAAAGAAACTGTAGCAAAAGTAGAAACCAAAGCTGTTAAAGAAACAGAAGCAATTGTTGCACTTTCCAGTGGTATCGATGCTTATGACAAAGGAGATGAGGAAAAGGCAAAAGAGGAGTTAAAGACTGCTCAGATGCTCGACCCTGAAAACGAAGTGGCAGATTTTTATCTTTCAAAACTTCAGGCTGTTTCTCCTAAGTTCAGGGTGGAGCTACAGGAATATTCGTCTGCTTACAGTCCTGCTTCACTGGGTTTTATTAATAAAGATAGGATTTATCTTTGGACAGGTGCTCCAATTAATGCGGCTCCGGGAATAGAAACACTACCGAATGATGGATCCCAGGTGATTGGTGATTACACTGCTAAGGATTCGCAAAATGACACACGTATTGGATATTCGTTTCCAGTTGGGGAAAAAATGGGACTGGCTGTAGGTGTTGTTATAGGTGGTCAGGATAATAAAGTTAATTTGATGGATAATTCACCTGTTCTTACATTCGGGACAGATACAGTAAGCGGAATGCAGTCCTATCTGTTTTCCTTGGGAGGATCCTTGAGTCTTGGAGCCCGGCTGGCAGACTGGGTAAGTATTGGGTCATCGGTTCTGGTGTGGAATTCAACAAATGGAAATAATCCCGGTGTTAGTGATACATTACTTCCTGATAGTAGTGCTATTGTGAGAGAGGGGCTGTTTTTCGGAACATACTCCGGGATTATGTTTCGTGATCCCGATGGAAATCTTACCTTCGATATAAATGCAGGATATACGAACCAGAAAATATACTATGCTGATTATGATGCAGGGGAAATAGTACTGGGTTCCATGCCTCTGGTCATAGACAGCTCTTTTACCTATGGTCTGCTTAATCAGCGGCTCTTTTTGGGCTTAAAAGGAATTTCCGACATTTATCTGGATGATCGAGGGGGATATATTCTCCGTATAATTCCTATGGTAGAGTTCTGGCCTTTCAAATTCCTTTCTTTACGAGGTGGATATGAGTACTCCCATTTAGATCAGGCGGGTACCTTTACAATTGGTCAAGGTGCAGTTGGAGGATTTACCTTTAAAGTAGGAAAGTTTGATATCAATGCAAATATTACCTATAGAAAGAAACCGGCTCGGCTTTTACCAGGAGAAACTGTTGGAAATATGAAATTACTGATTGGATTGGAATATAATCCTGGATGGATAAAAAGGTAGAGTTACTTCAACAAGTTCTCTATTTAAAAATGGATTAAGAATTGACAACAGATCACCCTTTGACTATATTAGAATAATAAAGAATATATTATATTCAGGAGGTATTTTAATTATGCCAAAAACGGTAACTCTGCGATTAGACGATGTTAGTTATGACATTATTAAAAATCATGCACTGGCTGACAATAGACCATTATCAAATTATATAGAAACAGCAACGTTAAAGTATATTGAAGAAGTAGATTATGTAGATGATTTTGAGATGGAAAATATTTTAAATGATGAAAAATTATTAAGATCCTTAAAAGGAGGAAGTACTGACGCAGCTAATAAACGAGGACGTTTTATTTGAATCAGTATAGGATTTTTGAAACAGATAATTTTATAGGGGGTTTGGAAAAAATAAGAGGACGAGATAAATTATTTATTGAAAATAAGTTAAAAACAAAAGCATATCCCGGGTTAAAAGTAGAACCTCACTATGGAAACAATATAAAAATGTTAAAGAATTATTACCCAGAAACCTGGAGATATAGAATCGGTAATTACCGAGCCTTTTATGAAATCAGTGAAAATGAAAAAATAGTATATATGATTGGATTAAGTACGAGACAAAATGCCTATTAGAATAGGAAATGGTCGGATCAGAATTTATTTGAACAAGACAGAAAAAATAATTTAAAGAGCAAGTAGCAACCATTTCATTGAATCTCTCTTATGATTAATGATAGGAAAAGTTATATTTCCTGTCAATTAAATTTCCTAAAAATGGTTGTTTACTGAAAAAAATGCTTTTTACTTCTATATGCACCCCATATTAGGGTTAAAACAGGCATAGATACAATTTCTTTGAAAGTAGATTTATGTGACCAAACGAAATCACTCGATGACCTGTGTCTTTGTTTTGCTACCGGCTGCAGAGTGATTTTGCGCCGCAAAATTGTATCGAAGTACCGGTTACAGTGGAACTAAGGTTCTCTTTCTGTTATTATAAACCATGTTAAAAACAAATTCCCCACTAATTTCAGTAATTATCCCAGTATACAACCGTTTTGAGCTTGCAAAAGAGGCTGTGTCTTCAGTTATTGGGCAGACTTTTCGAGAGCTTGAAGTAATTATTGTGGATGATGGTTCAATTGATATGACTCCTATCCTTGCAACTTATTTCAGAGATGATTTAAGGGTCAAATATCTTAGAATAAATCACAATGGAATGCCAGGTTATGTAAGGAACAAGGGTGTAGAAACAGCAAAAGGGAAATATCTTGCCTTCCTTGATTCTGATGATTTATGGATGGATAGTAAACTTGAAAAACAAGTTAAATTTTTAGAAAAAAATTCTACTTATAAAGTTGTACATACCCGAGAAACCTGGGTAAGAAATGGGAAAACTGTTAGTCAGTCTGGCTTTAACCATAAAAGATTTGGAGATATATTTTCTGATGCCCTTGAAAAATGTATTATTGGTCCTTCCACTGTATTAATAGAGACTTCTCTTTACAGAGAACTTGGGGGATTTAGAGATGATCTTGAAATTGCTGAGGATTATGAATTATGGCTAAGGTTGACTGATTCAAATAGTGTTGGATATATTGATGAAGCACAAATTACAAAGCGTGCCGGACATGTAGGACAATTATCAGAAAAGTATGGGCAAATAGAGATTTTTAGAATTCGGGGTCTTCAAAAACTTGTAGAAGAGATCTATTTTAATATGGGTAATCAAGAGCTTGCAGAAAAAGAGCTTGCAAAAAAATGTAGGATATATGCAGCTGGGTGTAGAAAGCGAAATAAAGCAGAAGAAGCAGAAATTCATGAGAGTCTAGCAGCGAAGTATGGAGAACTAAATGGCAGATGACAAGAAAGTAATATATTCCATGGTCGGAGTAAGTAAGAAGCATAATCACAAGGTTATTTTAAAAGATATTTATCTTTCATATTTCTATGGAGCAAAAATAGGTGTCCTGGGTTTAAATGGAAGTGGAAAGTCAACTTTATTAAAAATTCTTGCTGGAGTAGATAAAGATTTTAATGGTGAAACTGTAATTACAGATGGGTTTACAATAGGTTATCTGGAACAGGAACCCAAACTTGATCCGGAAAAAACAGTTCGCCAAATTGTAGAAGAAGGAGCAGGGGAAGTTATCGCTTTGCTTAAAGAGTATGAAGAGATTAATTCTAAATTTGGGGAGCCTATGAATGATGAAGAGATGAATACTCTTCTTGAAAGACAGGGCACTGTTCAGGATAAAATAGATACTTTAGATGGTTGGGAAATTGATAATCTCCTTGAGCTAGCTATGGATGCTCTTCGTTGTCCTCCTGAGGATATGCTAATAAAACACTTATCCGGTGGAGAGGATAGAAGGGTTGCTTTATGCAGGCTCTTACTTCAAAAACCAGATATTCTTCTTTTAGATGAACCTACTAACCACCTGGATGCTGAATCTGTTTATTGGCTTGAGCAGCATCTTAAGCAGTACGAAGGAACCGTTATTGCTGTAACCCATGATAGATATTTTTTAGATAATGTAGCTGGTTGGATACTGGAGCTTGACCGTGGAGAAGGTATTCCATGGAAGGGGAATTACTCATCCTGGCTACAGCAGAAGAAAAACCGTCTTGCGAATGAGGAAAAACAGGAAAGTACCAGGCAGAAAACTCTGCAACAGGAACTTGAATGGATAGGTATGTCTACTAAGGGACGTCATGCTCGTGGGAAATCCAGAATAAACTCATATGAAGCTCTTCTAAGTCAGGATACTGCTGAAAGAGCACAAGATCTTCAGATATATATTCCATCCGGTCCACGGTTAGGTAATGTTGTAATACGTGCAGAAGGTGTTTCAAAATCTTTTGGAGAGAATATTCTTTATGAAGATCTTAATTTTGATCTTCCTCCTGGGGCTATTGTAGGTATAGTAGGAGCAAATGGAGCGGGTAAAACCACTCTTTTTAAAATGATTAGCGGTAATGAAAATCCTGATTCTGGAACCTTTACTGTTGGAGAAACTGTAAAATTAACCTATGTGGATCAGGTAAGAGAACTTCTTGATCCTGATAAATCTGTATGGGAAATGATTTCCGGTGGTCAGGATCTAATAAACTTTGGTAAGAGAGAAATGAACAGCAGAGCTTATGTTTCCCAGTTTAACTTTGGAGGTGGGGATCAGCAGAAAAAAGTTGGAATTCTCTCCGGTGGTGAAAGGAACCGGGTAAATCTTGCTATGATGCTTAAAGAAGAGGCCAATGTCCTCCTTTTGGATGAGCCTACCAACGATCTTGATGTAAATACCATTCGTGCTTTGGAGGAAGGTCTGGAGAATTTTGGTGGATGTGCTGTAGTCATAAGTCACGATAGATGGTTTCTGGATAGGGTTGCTACTCATATTCTGGCCTTTGAAGGAGACAGTAAATCCTATTGGTACGAAGGAAATTGGAGTGAGTATGAAGAAGACCGAAAGCGCAGATTAGGTGATTCTGCAAATTTGCCTCATAGAATTAAGTACAGGAAAATGACCAGAGGTTGAGGCTGTCTGCCAATCCTCTAAAATTGAGTACCAAAGTATAGATCACCAAAATCTCCCAGACCTGGAATAATATATGCTCTTGAATCTAGTTCCGGGTCAATGAATCCAGTTATAATTTTTGTACCTGGAGCGTATCTTTGGAAAGTTTCAATGCCTTTTGGTGTAGATATCAGATTTACAAAAATTATTTTTTCTTCTGAAACACCGTGTTCTTTAAGAACATCAATGGCTTTACAGACAGAACCGCCCGTTGCAAGCATTGGATCGAGCAAAAGAACATGTCTTTTTGAAATATCTTCTGGTAGTTTCTCATATATCAATTCTGGAAGTGCAGTTTCTTCGTCTCGTTGAATAAGTATTTTCCCAATTCTTATAGCCCTGCAAACTTCTCTAACAGCCTTTTCCATGGACTCACCTGCTCTTACAATGGGGACAGCGCAGAGCTTCCCTAAAAATTCACTCCCTGTAAACTTAGCACCTGTTGGAGTTGTAACAATTTTTTCCTGTGTCGGTAGATGATTTAATGCCTCTTCTATAAGTAATCTGATAATTCTTTCGGAATAGAAGATGAACTCGTATCGTTTTGTATCTTTATTTCTGATAATTGTAAATAAAGCTTTAAGCTGGGGAGTGTAGGGTAGAATCGTTAGATTTTGCATTACTTTACCTCTTTTTTGAATATCAAATTTGATAACCATTCAATTTATATTCTGAGGGTATCAATCCATACTAGGCTGTATATATAAAAATATCAAGTAATGAGCTCTTATATTTATTCCATAGCCTCTGCTTCATGAGGCAGAATTCTTTTAATAGGCCTAAAGTAAGTTTTTGGTGAATGCTCAGCCAAATCAGAAACTTTTGTCATATAGATACATGCATATTTTTCAACCTGTTCAGCAAATCTACTCTCTTCAGATCCTGACCGCAGTATTTCTCCCCAATAGGGGTTGAAGTATTCCTTAAAGATACCAAGCTGTTCAGATATAAGACTGTTCATGAGGTCAATTTTCTCGTAAAGTTTATCTCTTGTACGTCTGTTAGTTCCTGGTTTGTTCAGTTTTTTCTCTAATACAAATTTATCATCCATATGAGAGTTTATCATTATCTGAACAGATTTGGATCTTTTAAGACTTTCTATCTCTTGTTCCAAATCTCCCAGGACCAGTGCAGTCCTCCAGGAACAATATTTCTTAATTGACACTACATCCCCATAAATATGATCGCCAATGTAGAGAATCTCACTTCCCGGAACTTCCAGATCATCCTGCAGTTTTTGAAACCACCCTCCCTGATAAATCCCTTTTGCCACTGAACCAAGGTGATTAGACATCTGGCCTGTTTCCTGGTCAATTTTAAGAAATCTTCCCTGATGTTCAAAAAATCCTGGTTTGTCTGCCAAGGTAATTACAATATCAAATACATCTTCCCATTTTTTATGTTTTTCCCAGTATGGGTTAAGTGCATAGTCCAGTAGTGCTTTTGTATAGTCATAATCAGAATTAGTAATAATTATAAGTTTTTTACCATAATCAAGATATTTTTCCATAAGCGCTGGAACCATTGGATCTGGAATAACATATTTTCCAAAATCATTTTTTAAATATGATTTAAGGGTATCATCCTGATGTATAATATCCAGAACAGTTTTTATATCATCAGCAATTTGGTGATAATTAGGAAGTTTCTCTCCATTCTCTTTTAGCTGAACCAGTTGGGAAAAAATTACACCACTTGAAATTGCAAAAGATGTGTCCAGACTGACAAACTCCGGGCTTTTAATATCAATAGCCATTTCTCTATAAATTTTATTTTGCTCTCTGTAATCAATTTCCTTTAGACCGTGGTATGCAATTTTCACCTTTCCATATCTGCTAAGCTGAAGGAGGTTCCCATTTATTTTATCTATTACAAGACCAACTATCGATCTTTGAAAATCAAACTTAAGATTGAGGATGCAGGAAGGATAATTCATCTTTTTCTGAAGAGTTTTTAATGCCTCCCGGTGTGTAAGTTTTTCCAGTTCTTCAGTATTGTATCCCACTAGTGTATAATCCATATCAAAACCAATAACTTTGATATATTTAAGATTTAGTATTCTATTTACATAAACTGACATTTTAAGACTCCCGGATTTTAATTAGTACAGTATAAGGTATATTTTGTAAGTGGTAAATGTCAGGAGGCGTAGTCAAATTTAGCGATCTTCACACTCCTTTTTATTAATGTTAAGGTGTTTTTCGGAGGAAGATATGAAAAAACTAGCTTTAATTATTATGGCAGCAGGTATGGGCAGTAGATATGGTGGAATTAAGCAAATTGAACCTGTTGGAGAACATGGGGAAGTTATTCTTGATTATTCTGTATTTGATGCAGTTCGTGCAGGCTTTGGTAAGATTGTTTTTATAATTCGAAAAGATCTTGAGAAAGATTTCAAAGAAGCTGTTTTTGATCGTATTCCTTCCTCAGTAGATGTTGAATATGTCTTTCAGGAACTGGATTCTGAACTTCCTTTTGAAGTTCCTCTAAACAGAACTAAACCCTGGGGTACAGCTCATGCAGTGCTTTGTACTGCATCTGTTATTAATGGACCCTTTGTTGTAATAAATGCTGATGATTATTACGGTTCTTCAGTTTTTTCAGATGTTATGCCTTTTCTCCAGAAAATGGATGATGGCAGTACTGATTATGCCATGGCTGGATATACCTTAAGAAAAACCCTTTCTGATCACGGTTATGTTTCCCGCGGTGTATGTCAGGCAGATTCAAAAAATCTTCTTACAAGCATAGTTGAGTATGAAAAAATTGAAATTATAGATGGCAAAATAGTTGCAAAACGTCTTAAATCTGACAGTTCTGAGATAATGACAGGAACAGAACCTACTTCCATGAATTTTTTCTGCCTGGGCCCTGCCTTTTTTGAAAAAATTAGAGAAGGTTTAAAAGAATTTTTATCAGATAAAGAAAACCTTGCGAAAACAGAAATTTATCTTCCAATATTACTGGATACTCTAATTAATAAAAACGAGGCTACAGTAGAAGTTATACCTACAGATTCGTCCTGGTTTGGTATGACCTATAAAGAGGATAGTCCCATTGTTAAAAAGGCATTTAAGGATCTTATAGAAGCTGGTGTTTATCCATCACCTCTATGGGGTTAGATTTTCTGGATTTCATATAAATAAAGGGATAGACTAACACCTATGATTAAAAATACTCTTTTTACTTTTATAGTTATATTGCTATTTATTTCATTAATTGGATGTTCTTCTAAGCAGGATATTTATATTTCAAACACTGGAGAAGGAACTGTATCAATAGATATAAATTTGGATAAAATACTTACCAGTTATGTAGGTGATCTCCTTGGCGGTTTCTCCAATTTAGAAAATAAAGATATAAATCTATTTGATACTCATAAAATTAACTCAATTATTACAGAACTTGAATCTGTTTTCCTTACTGACATAATCTCCGATTCTTCTGAAAGCCTTCATCTGGAACTGTCTTTCCTTGATCCCGGGAAGATATTTGATGAGCCTGAAGTATCAGGAGCACCTAACTTGATTTCTTTTTCTACCAGAAGAGTAAATAATAAGGATAGAAAAAAAATAAGTTTATATCTTTCTAAGGGTAATTTTAATACAATTATGTCTCTTGTTGGAATGAAAGATTCAGAAATTCTGGATACCTTTGGTCCTCAGGATAATCCTTACTCAGAAAGTGAGTATCTTGATCTTATGGAGTTCCTATTTGAAGAGTATGAATCTTCCTATGGAATAAGATCAATTGTTAAAGCTTCAGAGATCCTTATCAATCTCAAGGTTGATGGACAAATTGTGGACTGTTACGGTTGTAATGGTTCCGGATCAGATGTATTAATAAAAATTCCATTATTGGATATTGTTACTTTAGAGGAACCAATTGAGATTTTTGTTGAGTGGGAATAGAATTACCCCAGTTTATCAGTAGCGATATGCCAGTTTTTCAGATCTTCGTAGACTTTTACTTCTACCATATCTCCTGCTGTTTCGAGAAGCTGACAGCATTCAGAACTCAGGTCTATTAAGTGGAGAGTTTTACCTAGTTTGGAATAACGCTCTGCAAGGGCATTGATAGCCTCAATCCCAGAATGATCGTGAACTCTTGAATAGTGAAAGTCAATGATAACGTCATCAGGATCGTCAGCAGGGTTAAACAGTTCTGAAAAATTTCGGGCAGATCCAAAGAAAAGCTGACCCCGGAGGTGGTACACTTTTGATCCTTTCTGATTTGTTTCAGAGTGAATTTCAAACTGGCTTCCCTTTTTCCATGCAAAAACAAGGGCGGAGACAATAACACCAATTAAAACGGCAATAGCCAGATCTTCAACAACTGTGATAATGGATACCAGTATTATTATAAATGCATCGGAACGAGGATTTTTTTTAATTATTCCCAGACTTGTCCATTCAAATGTACTTATGACGACTATAAACATGACCCCTACCAGGGCTCCTACAGGTATTATTTCAATTAATCCCGAACCGATTAAGATAAAGGCAAGGAGGGTAATAGCCGCTGTTATTCCCGAAAGACGACCTCTTCCTCCAGATTTTATATTGATCATACTTTGACCAATCATGGCACATCCTCCCATGGCACCGAATACTCCACAGAGCATATTAGCGGCTCCCTGACCCAAGCATTCTCTGTTGCCATGACCTCTTGTTTCTGTCATTTCATCTACTAAAGTCAGTGTCAGAAGCGATTCTATCAAACCTACGGAAGCGGCCAGAATTGAATATGGGAAAATGATTTTAAGTGTTTCAATATTAATGGGTACTTCCGGTATATGAAATTCTGGTAATCCTCCTTTGAGACTTAGGATCCCGGGATCGAGCATTTTTACAAAATCCATTACAGTTCGAAAGTGATATATGTCGGTGTAAGCCAGTCCCAGAGAGATTAAAGTTGCTGTTATAATAGCGACAAGAGATCGTTTTTTATATTTTTCATATTTATTATTACTCCGGAATATTTGAATCTAATAGGGAAGCACTATTAAAGCAGATTGAGGGTGAATAAGCAATATTTATTTCATAAAAAGGCTAAAGAATGGTTGGGGAATGAAGTTAAAAAGAGAGTACTTGTTCTTTTCCCTGGTCATAATATATTCTTGGTTCTCTACGCCAGCAATGCATAAGACCAATTATAGTTTCAGATTCGATATACTTATCTGGTATCTTTGAAAGTGTATATCTGGCTTCGAAAAAATTATCTTGTATTTTGAATCTCATATCATCAATAAGGAGAGTTCTTCCCATAAACATTCTTCCTTTATAGTTGATCCCATCTGGCTGAAGTCTTAACTCCAGAACTTCTGAATCGTAGCTATTTACCATAAGCATTAATTGATAAACTAAATCTTTTCCCCCAGGAGGTTTCCCCTCTGCAAAATCCATTCTGATAAAAAGATATTTATCATTCTTTGCTATGTATCCAGCTATTATATCAGTACCTGTAAAATCTGCAGTACTATCCCCAGCAGGATCTGTAAAGAAAGGTTCGATATTATCCCAGTCTTCTTTTCCCCCATCAATATTTATATCTGCAAAAGGTATATGAAAAATATTCGCATCTAATATTCCGTTTATAATTGTACTTTCATTTCGATTTATTATGACTAATGCAGTTTTATCGGCATACCCCTCTTTTTTTATTGTTAGTGTGTGGGTACCTGTATCTATGTCATTAATTATATCAAAAGATGGGTTGCGATTATTTGAAAGAAAAATTTGCTTTCCATCGAAAATAATTATAGGTGATTCAGGTAAATTTGAAATATGTAAATTACCTTTGAAATGGTATAATTTTTGATTTAAAATCTTATTTTTTCCTGACTCAATTATTAT
Organism: Spirochaetia bacterium; assembly: GCA_027859095.1. Lineage (GTDB taxonomy): Bacteria > Spirochaetota > Spirochaetia > B11-G9 > B11-G9 > JAJRQE01. Next base: position 16,899 of record JAQIBN010000279.1, read on the forward strand.
ACTAATTGTTTTATCATTATAATTTTCTTTTTGTACTGTCAGCTTATATTCCCCTGCATCAATTTCTGGAATAGAAAGCGGAGTTGTTCCCATCTCATTCCCATCCAAAAACACTTTGCTCCCTTTAGGTGTGGAATCAATTGTCAGGCTCCCCGGCATAAGTTCCAGTTCCTCTACAATTTCAGTAGTTTCCCCTGCCTTAACCGAAGCGGTCTGGTTAACAGTTGTATAATCCCCTTTTCTTATCTCAACAGAATAAGATCCCTCTTCAAGGCCCTCAGTAGTAAAAGGAGTTGTTCCTTTAAATTCTCCATCGATAAAAACTTCAGCGTCAGAAGGTTCGCTCGTAACAGAAATAAACCCTTGAAGTAATGCCAGAGCTTCCGCCTCAGCTTTGTCTATTTGAGATTTAAGGGTTTCTTTTCTTCCATAAACCAATGATAGGTTAAAGGCTATTGAGGGTGACTGTTTAACTTTTTCTTCCAGTTTTTCTATGGCCTTGTACTCCTCTTTAACAAGCCCCTTTCTCCCATAGACTAAAGAAAGACTGAATAGAATTGAAGGAGGAACATTGTCTTTCTTTGCCTCAGTTTCAAGATATGTTTGTAGTTCTTTCAATTGATTGTCATTTACAGCTTTTTCAATAATTAATTTTATAGCTTCAATATCTTCTTCTGTTTCTACCACTTTACCTGTAAGAATCTTGTTCTGAATTATGTTGATAAGTCTTGATCCCCAGTTTAGAAGATATTCTGAGGATTCGTTATTTTTGGAAAGATCAGAGAAATATCCTGGTGAAAGATTATCCTTGTATATTTGGATATTTGCTTTAGTAGAAGTCATGTTCTTATCAATAAATAAGAGATTATTTATGTTCGAAAGATCATTGCTAAATACTTCTGATACTGTTTTCCATGCTTGGGTTTGTAGATTGAGAATTGACTTGTAGTCTTCTGGTATTGTTTCTATTGTATTTATTGTCTCACGAAGATTTGAAAATTCAGAAGATATTTCTGAACTTATTGTTAATAATTCTTCCCAGTTGCTATTACTGACAGCTTGTTCTGTTTCTTCCATAAGTGGAAGTATTATCTCCCAGACTGGTAAACTGAAAAAGTCAAATTGATTTGTTTCTACAGATTTATCTTTTTGATTACAGGAAATTAGAATTGAGAGACTAATTAACATGATAAAAAATATTGCTGACTTTTTCATTTTGACTCCATATTTTGAGATAGATAATGTTACTTTTGATATTTCCAGTTGTCAAATTGAATACTATTTAACAATTCTTAATTAGGAATGTCTCCTAATTCCTGGCTGGTGATATAAACTCACCTTTTCTATTTATATATCCGAAGGTTCCTGAATAATAATCACCATATGCAACATGAGCAATTCCATTATTAAAAGAATATGCCCAGTTAAACCTTGGATCAATTACATAGTTACCATCAATATCAACTAGTCCATACTTTTTGTCAGTATAAAATTTTCCTATTCCATTATAAAATCTAATTGAAGAATAACCTGGGAACTCGATGAAGAATCCATCCTGCTTGACTATACCGTTAATTCCATCTCTTTTAGCTATTCCTATCCCATCGTCATAATCTGAAACCCATGAAAACTCGCAATCTGTAACTAAGTTTCCTTTCTTATTGATATAACCCCAAAAATCACCTTTTTTACACGTGCAAGTTCTCCAAAAAAATGATAGGCAATGTCAAAAATAAAATCGGTTATTAATTCTCCTTCACTATTAAGATAAGCTCTTTTTGTTTGACTGTTTATCTCCTTGAGTACAACAGTGAATCCATTTTTAAAAGGATAAGCATAATTAAACTTTTATAATTAAGAATTATATTATCTATACTGGTATTTTGCAAAGAAAAAATCCTATTTTATCCATCTGACAGCAGTACTCTTTCCCTCCCTACAGATTAGAGTCTTTATATTAACAAGCTAATAGATCAAGAGGGTGAAGACGTCTTGAAGCAAATAAGTACATGATTTATAGTTAATTTTTAAAAAACTACTTTAATTCTTCTTAAACCACTAAAAAACAAAGAATTTTAAAGTTGATGTGGAATTTAGGTATAATTGAATTAAGAGAAGGATCAATATATGTTAAAAGAATACATTTTAAAAAGCCTTAAAATAACCATAGGTGTTGTAATAGCAATTTTAATTGCTCAGTCTTTAAAAATGGATTTTTATACATCCGTAGCAACAATTGTGATCGTAAGTATGTTGTCTGCAAAAATACAGTCTATTAAATTGGCTTCGACCCGTCTTTTAGCCGCATTGTTTTCCCTGGCACTTTCTACTGCATTGTTTGCTGTTTTTGGCTTTTCATTAGCTGTATTTGCCTTATATATTTTGATATTTACTTTTTTAATGCATAAGTTTGATACAAAAGTGGCTATAGTATTAAATGTAGTTTTGGTAATGCACATTTATTCAATAAAGGATTTGTCATTCCCAATTTTATTGAATGAATTTGGATTGATGTTTCTTGGGATTTCAGTTGCATTAGTAATTAATTTATTCATTATAGATATTGAAGATGAACTGATTAAATATCAAAAAAAAGTTGAATCTTTATTTCACAGTATTTTAAATAACATGGGCAAATGCTTGGAAAACCGATGCAAAACTGAAGTGGTGAGGAATGAATTGGATCAATTGGATGAACTGTTATCGAAAGGTAAAGTTCGTGCCTATAATTACATGAACAATTACTACCTACATGAAAATAATTATTATGTTGAATATTTTAGTATGAGAAAGCAACAATATTACACAGTAAGATTGATGCAAAAGTTCATAAAGTTAAAATTTTTAGAGAAAAAGGAGGTTAAACTGCTTAAGGATTTTACTGATAATTTTGTCAACAATACCAAAGTATTAAATACCTGTGAATCTCAAATAAAAATATTAGAAGATATAAAATATCATTTTACTAATGTAGCAGAGCTGCCATCAACTCAGAATCAACTTCAAAACAGAATTGCCTTACATCAATACCTTTATTCATTAGAAGATTTGGTTTCAGTAAAAATGCGATTTATTGAAAAACATGAAAAGAAGTAAGAATCAAGAACAAAGCACCCTACAAAATGATGTAGAGTGCTCTGTAT
>JAQIBN010000291.1 GCA_027859095.1 Spirochaetia bacterium
TCTAAAGCGGCAAGTTCAAGGATGCAGGTAGTCTTTTCTCCCGTGGAATCAGTTGGATACTCCATTTCACCGTTCCATCCATGAAGATACCAGGCATCTATCCATTCGAGCATCCTGCGGGCGGCATTAAAAGGTGTCCTGGTCCAGGATTCCTCATAGAAGGAGAATTCACCTCTGTGTTCTCTTAGAACTGCCATAAAGGAGGCAATACGCTCAAGCTGTGAGGTTTGAACAGGTATAAGACCACTGTGAATTTCAAGGAAGTCGAGAAAAGTAAGGGGTCCTATTTTGTTTACAAATAGAGGATCACTCGTCTGAACAGGGGCTCCGTCAAAATCAATTCCAAGTATTATTGTTCGCTCGGTTTTTGTCATATCTGATTCTATACCAGTAATATGAAAAAGACTAATCAAAAAAAATGCTTATTTATATTGACTTATCAAAAACTACAAGTCCATAATTTTCAATGATATAATAAGCTGTAAGTAAATTGAGATTGAATTAGTTTCTTTATCCGTGGCCAGTTGCAGGGTCAAATCATCCGCTATCAATTGTCTTTGAATAATTTGACATTCTATTAATCATTAAGAAGGATTAAGTGATGCAGGAGCATTAGTAAAAGTGTTAAGCATCGAATAGTTGAAATATCCTTCCTGACTCTCATTCATCATCAGGATGCTGCCCCAGCATCGCCCTGCCAACCTGACTCCATTCTCGTAAAGGATCTTTATCATCAGCCGGGATATTACCAGGTAAGGTTGTTTCTTTACGAAGCAGAAGAATATCAATCAAATAGAAGATCATTTCTATATCTCTATTATTATCAGTTTCTGAATACTGATCAGGATCCCGGTTTACGTCTGCAGAAATTACTATATAACTGTCCTTTTCGAATAAAAAATGGACAATATACATGCAATTCCCAGTCCAGCTTCGATGAAAAAATAAAGTATCATCCTCCCAGTAAATAAACCACTTATCTTCCATTTCCTGCGGTATAAGCCCTTTTTGAATAATATCTATTTCTTCTGAAGTGAAGGTTTTATTTAACTGAATAGTGATTTTTTTAATAGGAAGAGAATTGGTTTTCCAATCTGTTTTTATTACGGCTTTCACTTTTTTATCTCCTATTTATAAACCATTCATAGTTTATATAAAAACTTACCCACTAATTTTACAGCAAATTAAGCTAATTACAATTACTTTATGACTTAACATTGATTTGCTCTTTAAAATACGGGGAATACCAGAACTATAAAAAAAGGTATAAATGATAAGCCAACTTTAGCTATAACGAATATATAATTCCCATGATGTCCATAAATAGGAAAACTTAAAAATAAGTAGTTATTAATGTACTATGTGCTAGTAATATACTTAACATCGAATCTATCAAACCTGGGCACTTGTGAAAATAGTTCTTTATATTTTGCATCTATGGCCTTCAGTGGAAGATCACTATCCTGCACCTTAAAATAATCTTCCGGGTTTCTATGGGTAAAAAAGGAAATACAATGTTCAAGTACATTCAGTCTTTCAATATAATCTAATACATTTTCCAGGGTTATGTAGGACTCTCTCTCTCACCTGGATCAACTTTATCTAATATTTTATCATTACGCCCCATACATGATCTTCCTTTTTGTCGCACCGGTGCGACAAACTATTTTTAATTTCTCTATATCGTTTAAGCACATTCTGCCTCGTTTCTATTTGATACATCTCCATAACTTTCTTCATTATCATTAACAATATCACTAACAATACCACTTGCCAAATCATTTCCTACAATATTGACAAGCTTAGAATAAAGATTAGAAATCCTGTTCTTAGCTAACAGTGAAATCCTGCTTGTAATCTCTTCATCCTCAATACCCTCTGCATAATCTAAAGCAGTTTCTTCCACCAAATTAACAACAGTATGTATTTTCCTATAAAACTCTGGGATAGTGCTGTCATCCCACTGATCAATATTCATACCTAAAAGAAGATTAGAAATTGAGTTAAACAGCTTTTCATCAGAGTCATAATTCATTTCAATACGCACCAATAAAGCCCTTGCAACCTGATCCTTAATCTCTTTACGAATAAGCTGAGGAAAGTAACTTGCCCATTCCCTGGCCGTATCCCGAAGCTTCTGTCTTTTTTCAATTTTATTTGTAGATTGAATTGCAGAGAAGAAAGAATCTATTGCCTGACCAAGATAATATTTTGAAACATCCTCAAGTTCACCTTTGCACCTGCTTATTGTCCGCATAAGTTTATCTAAATCTGTAATTTCATGCCCTAAACGTTTAGGCATATTTATAAAAAGCATATTTACAGGGTTTGACAATGTTTTAAGTTCACGTTGAAACTTCTTAGCTTTGGGAGAGAGTTTTTTAGTAGTTAAAGCTGCCGCTGGAAGTTTACTCTTCCATATCTCCAATGAATCAAAACACCTGCGAATAAGATCCGCCTCATACCCAATATTCACAGTTTCATCGAGAAAAAGATTATAGAGTGCTTCCAAATACTCTTTTCGTCCTCCCCCCATATCAATAACATAAAGTTGATATTCCTCTGGAAACCTACATATAGCTTCTATATCTGTAGGAAGGATATCCCCAAGATATTGATTTCTATGGGTAATTGATATTGCACCTGGAAAAGCCTTTAAAGCAGTCGCAAGAAAAATAGGTAATAAACCATCCCTAATGCCATATGGTGCTGACTTCAAAGTATTAAAAAATACTTCAAAGCTTTGAGGTCCATCAGATGGAAGGGTAAGAAAGTTTTTAAACTGATTCCAAATAAGAATAAGATTAGACCCTTGAAGTTGTTCTGGGAGAGCCCATAACCACCGACCATCCTCAGATTGATAGTACAGCCCAGAGTGCAAAAGAACAGTACGAAATATAGACATATCTGGCTTATTACCAACAAGACCTAAATTCTCTAAACCTGTTCTTTCCAAAATACCCATAAGAAGTTTCTTCCGGGCATTAACAACTACACCCGAGGGATTTTTTCGAACAATCATCTCATTATTTATATTGGGGGTACTATAGAATGCCGCTTCCATTAAATCTGACAACCAGTATTTTAGCTCTTTTTTTCCGGAAATAATCTTTTTCCCTTCATTGCTATACCATCTAACACCTTTTCTTTCGGGAAATAGAATTTTATCCATCATTTTTTGCAGATAGATCCTGGCATCATCAGAAAACTGTTGTAACTCTGGAAGCACAAGGGGATCTTCATGAATTAAAGCTGCATCATCCATAAGAATATTCAGACACTTTACTTCTATGGCAATATCAAACAAATCATAAAATCTATCCGGAATGGCAAAAATAATACGATTTTCAAATGAAAGTGTATCAATAAGTTTATAGAATTTTATTAGTTCCTCATCTGAGGCTGGAATACAATAAAATATCTTACCGTCCATTCCTACAGGCAGCTGTTCCTGGAACCCAGCTTGTTTTAATTCTTCTAGTTTCTCCAGGGAAATATATACTCCAGTAAAATATCTTTTAATATTATTTCGACTATTATAAATATCAGGCTTCCATTGAGGAGCTGGTACTTCATCTGTTAAGAATTCAATAAGATCAAAAGTTACCCTTTGTTTAGACTTTTATACATCCATTCGACCTCTTATATCTACATCTGCTCCATGCCATACAGAAATATCATCACTTAGCTTCCGGTGCAACAATAGTTTTTTATCAATAAGTTTATCAATGTTTTCATCAACTAACTTAATATCTGTAACAGAAACTGCGGCACTTAAAAGTAATTTGGAGGCATGAACTCTCTCCCCCTTTGTTCCTAATCCCAGCAAACAGGCAGTTTTAAGAATTTCAACACTTAGAGGATCGTCACTCACCTTGGAAATTGCACTTACAGTTTCAATATACTGCTTATAAGTTCCGCCTATTCCTGTATCAGCTAGCATACCTTCTGCAAAATAATCGAAAAGGTCTGAAATACCTATCTCTTTTTCTGAATCAATTTTGTTTATAAAGGTAAATAACGTCCTTTCATTTTGGGCTACACGGGCAGAAACTCTAGGTAATAAATATAGAGCAAAGGGATTTAATGGATTTACTTTTTCGAAAAGAGAAAATAATTCAGGATCACTAAATTCTTTGAATAAACCCAATTGTTTAGAAAAATCAATAAATGCATTTAAATTCAACTTATCATTTTTAGTTGGCTTTATTGAATTAATTACATCACCAACTAGAGAATAGAGCTCTTTACTGTCATCGACATACTGGATAGTTTCAAATCTACCTTCAATTTTCTTCCATTCTATTCTGACAGTCTGGCTAACATTCTTTGCATAATTTAATAATCCCTGATGAAGCATTAAACCAAGAGTAAAATGTAATTTTGAGCGACTTACATATTCTGCTAACTGCTGAACAGCATCAAGTTCTTTTGAATTACCATTATCAACAATATATTCAAGATGTCTGCCAAACTCATCCCACAAGATAGTAATACTATCAATTCGAAACTTTTCTGCTTTTTTCTCGATACGACGGAAAAGAGCAAGAATACCTGCTAGAGTATTTGAAGTATTTTCAAGATCTATTGTTTTATCATTAACACCTATTCTTTTAAGGGATTCCTTTACAGCTTCTATAATAGTTAAAGGGAGATCTTCTACAACTCCACTAATTGCAATTACAAGGCCTTTTGAATCTTGTACTATTCTATCTTGAAGACTCGCTCCACAAACCTCATTAACTTTCTTTACTCTATCAGCTATTGAACTAAGAACATCTTTAGATTGTTTTCTATTTTCAACTACATTTGCAATATATGAAGCAGTTAGAGATTTTCCAGAGCCATAAGGAGCCACAATAAAGAAGGCTCTATCATTATCATTTCCTAATAATGAATTGATAAGACCAATACTCTTTGCAGTAGGTTGAAAATGGGATACACGTTCAGGAAAAGGAATATCAAAACATAAATTTATTGACCTGAGATATTTATCTTTCATACTAGTACCCCCTCATCTATAGTTTGATATAGATTATTCAACCACTCTTGCGAAGACCTATTTTTTACAACAATTTGCCGTTCACCAGCCAGGCCTCGAATTTTCAATTCACCTTCTGATTCTGCCTCATAAGTAACTAATAACTCAAATAAAGCTTCATTGCTAAGTTGAAATATTTTACCAGGAC
>JAQIBN010000012.1 GCA_027859095.1 Spirochaetia bacterium
TTATGGTTTTACCAGTAAGAAATCTCACGCAGTCCCCAGCAGCATTTCTGATTAGTTGTCCATCTTCTGCTGCAGTTCCTATGGCTTTTACAATATAAGACCCGGCTATGGCAAGATCACAGTGCTGCATGAGAGTATGCACCTGTCCTGGTGATCGGATTCCAAATCCTGCCATGATTTTTACTTCCCTGTATTTAAGATTCTCAAGGAAACCGAGAATTTCGCTGTCAAGTTTTGTATAACTTCCTGTGATTCCGCTCCTTAGAGCCAGATAAATCCATTCCGGTTTTTCAGACAAAATTTCTTCAAGCCGTGAATCTGATATTCCAGGGACAATAACAGGAACAACAGGCAAGCCGACTATGCGGCCCTCCTGATACAGCCCCTCATCAGCACCGGGGGTGAGATCAGGAATAATCAGCCCTGCAGCACCTGAAGCTGCAGCCTCTTTCACAAAGGTCCGAACACCCATGTTGAAAACTATCCCTGAATAGCTCATTAAATAAACTGCTATGTCACTGTGTTTTTTTATCTCTTCCAGAAGCCTGAAAGCGTCTTCTACTCTAAATCCGGCTTTAAGGGATCCACGGCATGCGCTTTCTATAACAGGACCGTCAGCAGAAGGATCAGAAAATGGAATCTGCATCTCAAGGGCGAAAGCTCCGCCATCTATCAGGCCTAAAGCGGCATTTAAAGAAGATTCATAATCCGGGTACCCTGCAATAAAGTGTGTAAGCAGATTCATTTTTTCTTTGGGGCTCTCATGATTGGGCATCTATCCTCCTGCTTTCTTCCAATAAGAACTCTTTCCAGTTAGTACTATCCAAGACAGTGGCAGAGATAAATATATCTTTATCTCCCCTCCCGGACATGTTCACAATTATATTCCTACCAGGTTCCATTTCTTTTGCCAGTTTTATTGCTGCAGCAGCGGCATGGGCTGATTCCATGGCAAATATGAGTCCTTCGTTTTTAGCGAAAAACTTAAGGGCTTCCAGAGCCTCATTATCAGTAGCCTTTTGAAACTCAATTCTTCCTCTTTTCCCCAGCTCTGCCAACTGAGGGCCTATGCCTGGGTAATCAAGGCCTGCCGAAATTGAATGGGTAGGAAGAACCTGACCATCTTCATCAAGAAGAAAGTAACTCTTGTATCCCTGAACAATACCAGTCTTTCCTGAATCATTCATTCTTACTGCGTTGTTCCCTAATCCTTCTCCCCGGCCTCCGGCTTCCACCCCAATAAGCCTGGGATCCTCTTCCTCCAGAAAAGGGCTGAAAAAACCTATGGCATTGGATCCCCCCCCCACACATGCAACAAGGGCATCTATTGTAAAATCAGCCTGCACTTTTACCTCATTCCCGATAACAGACTGAAACTCTCTTACCATGTCGGGATAAGGAGAGGGACCTAAAGCAGAACCGAGGAGGTAATGAGTCTTTTTACAGCTGCCGGTCCAGTCCCGGAAGGCCGCATTTACGGCGTCTTTCAGAGTTGAACTCCCGGATTTTACCGGTCTGACCTCTGCTCCGAAGAGTTCCATCCAGTAGACATTCGGCCGTTGGCGCCTTATATCTTCAACCCCCATATAGATTACACATTCAAGGCCAAGTCTTGCGCATGCCGAGGCGGTGGCCACTCCATGTTGTCCCGCTCCGGTTTCTGCAATTATTCGTGTCTTACCCATTCGCTTCGCCAGGAGTGCCTGGCCTGCGGCGTTATTTATCTTATGAGCCCCTGTATTGGCCAGTCCTTCCAGTTTAATATAGATGTTCCCTCCACCAAGTATTCTGCTACTGTTTTCTGCGTAAAGAAGAGGAGTGGGTCTTCCTATGAAATTCTTCTGAAAGTCCTTCAAATCACTTAAAAACTTAGGGTCTTTTATGGCAGAAATATAGGCTTCTTCCAGTTCAATTAAGGGGCCTCTTAGAACTTCAGGAACATATCTTCCTCCGAAATCTCCAAAAAAATTATTATACTTATCCATTAGATGAGTGCTCCTGTGCTTCAATCAACCCCTTGAAGAGGCTTTGGAGTTTATTATGATCCTTTATTCCTGGAGATTCCTCTACACCGCTCGAGACATCAATTAAATCCGGAGAAAAGGTACGAATGATTTCCTTTATATTGGCAGGATTAATTCCTCCTGCCAGCCACAATTCCTGCTGATTTTTTACAGACAGGACCAGCTTTGGATCAATGCGTTTGCCGCTGCCTCCCCTGCTTTGAATGCTGAAGGCATCAATAAGTACAGTCGGTCCTGGAACTGATTTTAACTCTTTAACATCTTCCATGTCCCTAAGCCTTACTGCCTTATACCCGGGCCATCTTAGGTATTCAGAGGGTTCTTCATCACCGTGGAATTGAATTGCATCCAGAAAGCCCTCTTTTATAAGGCCGGCAATTTCTTCAGGAAGTTCCATTCCCTTTTCAAGAACGACCACTCCTATCTTTAGAATATCAAAGTCCCTGCAGCTACGTATAAAATCTGTACTCACTTTCCTGGGTGATGCTGCAAGAATAAACCCTGCAGCATTGGCTCCCAGTCTAACTATCTCCCTTAGGTCTTCATGTCTTGTTATTCCACAGATTTTAACCAGAGCTTTGCCAGGGATGCTCTTTTGATATAGTTTCGTCCAGAAAGTAAACCTGTTATCTGCTACGGGACCCGCTCTGAATCTTTTTAGAAGCTTTTCCGGGAATGAAGAATCCCTAACTGCTGATTCTCCAACAAGCACTGCCTGAAAGCCGGTGCCCCATACAAAATTAATATCATAATCAGTCTTAACACCCGATTCATAGACAATTCTGCATGGCCAATCGATTAGTGCCCTTATCTTTAAAGGCACAACAGGATGGATTCCAAAGGTCTTAAGATTTCTGCTATTAATTCCCACTGTGGCTGGTTCAAAACTTCTTGCTTTATCAACATACTCAGAATCATGAAGTTCCACAAGAGCTTCCATTCCCAGGAGAAGACCCAATTGGTACATTTTCTCCATCTGATCTTTTTCAAGAAGGGAGGCAATCAGGAGAAATGCGTCCGCACCTGCAAGATAGCTGACACGGATGTCTTCTTCATTAAGGAGAAAATCCTTGCGAAGCAGTGAAATCCCCGGATAGGCTGCTTTTATTTCCATTAAATCCTCAAGAGCTCCGCCAAAATAATTCTGCTCTGTCAAAACACTGACATTTTTTATACCAGAGGCAGCATAATTTCCGACAAGCTTCAAAGGATCCAGGGATCTGTCAATATCAGCAACTGAAGGGGATTGCCTTTTTACCTCACAGATTACCGGAGAATCTTTAAGAAATGGAACAAGAGGATACATTCTATCTTCAGGCAGGGTGAGTTCTTGAGAAGACCCAAATTTAAGGAGATCTTCTCTTCTTCTTTCCGCAATCTCCGCTCTTATATCCCCGGTACTGAAAATCTTATTCTCCATTCTCTTTCTCCATCCGGTTGCTTACTGATATCAGAGCCTCTACTTTATCTTTTAGTGTTCCTGCTTCAAGGACTCCTGAAGCTTTCCTATACCCCTCCATTATGGAAGAGGCTTTACCTGCCAGCATTAAGGCAGCTCCTGCATTAAGAAGGCATGCTGTCTTTATAGCCTCAGGGCCTTTACCATTGATAATAAGTCGTGCTGTTTCAGCATTTTCAGCTGCACTTCCTCCCTTAAGATCCTCAACTGAATATCCATTGATTCCATTTTCGGAAGGATCAAAGAAAGTATCGGTTTCAATACCATTCTCATCGATCATATAGAGTCTTGTCCTGGAAGCAGGAGATATTTCATCAAGTCCATCAGCGCTATGTACAGTCATTACTCTTTGTGCCCCGGTCATTTTTGCAGCCTTTGCCATTATTGGACAGAGCTCATTTGAATATACCCCTATTAACTGGTATTCAGCATCTGCGGGATTAACCAGGGGGCCTAAAAGATTCATTATTGTTTTGACTCCCATTTCCCTTCTTACCGGAGCCGCATGAGCCATGGCTTTGTGATAAATTGGCGCAAAAAGAAAAGCAAAGCCTTCACTGTTGATCAGATCTTCAGATTGATTAGGTGAAAGCTGGTAGCGAATTCCCAATTCTTTATAGAAATCGGAGCTGCCGCTTTTTGAACTGACAGCCCTGTTTCCATGTTTGGCAATTTTAACTCCTGCAGCAGCTGCTATCAGAGCCGATAAGGAAGAAATATTAAAAGTGTGCTGTCCATCTCCTCCGGTCCCGCAGGTATCCAGAACAGGAAAAGAAGCTTGTACTGACTGTTTCTTCTTTTTTAAAACAGCAGCGCATCCGGCAATCTCTTCAGCCCCTATACCCTTGCAATTAAGGGCAGATAGCACTGCAGCTGTAAAAGCAGGACTAAGTGATCCCTCGGTCAGTTCATCCATAAAATCAAATGCTTCATCAAAGATAAGATCTTTTCCATCCTGAATTTTTACAAGAAGAGCTTTCTTATCGAGGGGCTCAAGTTTATATCGCAAAAAATTCTTAAAAATTATCCGGCCGGCATCAATACATCCTACCGACTCGGGATGGATTTGTACCCCTTCTACCAGGAACTCCCTGTGCCGTAGCCCCATAATCTCACCATCAGAACTTTCAGCACTTATTTCCAGACAGTCCGGAATATTGATCCTGTTTACATCAAGGGAATGGTACCTGGTAAAATCTGCTTTATCTGGAAGGTTTCTGAATAAACCCCGGCCATCCAGATTTATGGATTCAACCTTTCCATGTACAATTCTTTCGGACTGTACTATTTCGCCTCCGAAACATTCCGCAATTACCTGATGTCCCAAGCATACTCCTAAAATAGGTATTTTACCAGAAAAATGTTTAACTACAGAGATAGAAATCCCTGCTTCAGGGGGTTTTCCAGGCCCAGGAGAGATAATAAGCCTGGAAGGCTCAAGACTGACAAGGTCCTCTAAACCTATTTTATCATTTCGGAAAACCCTTACAGGCTCATTAGTTAGCTGAGTTATTTCCTGATAAATATTGTATGTAAAAGAATCGTAATTATCTATTATGGCTATCATGCTTACCCTCTATTTATATCTCAACACCTACTGCAGATGCAGTGGCCCTTAGTTTTTCATTGGTTTCTTCCAGTTCCCGTTCGGGATTGGAATCGTAGACCACTCCGCCGCCGGCCTGAAGATAAAGAATATCATTTCGTTTAAGTCCGCTTCGTATGGTGATACAGGTGTCCATATCGCCCGTTGCATCCATGTATCCAACAAGACCGGCATAAAAACCTCTGTTAAAATTTTCCAGTTTTGAAATTGTCTCAATAGCCCTGATTTTCGGTGCTCCGGAAACGGTTCCGGCAGGGAAACTTGCTCTGACAGCATCAGTACTGTCTTTATCTTCCAGAAGTTCACCTTCCACCTGGGAAACAATGTGCATGACCCTGGAATATTTTTCTATCAGCATGTATTCACTAACCCTTATACTTCCTGGTTTGCATACCCGGCCAAGATCGTTCCGGGCAAGATCGATGAGCATGAGATGTTCTGCCCTCTCCTTCTCATCTTCCAGAAGCTCCTTGGCAAGAGCTTGATCCTCTGCCTCATTCTTTCCTCTTCGCCTGGTACCCGCCAAAGGCCTGATAATGACCTTCCCCTTGTTGACTTTTACATGCACTTCCGGAGAAGCACCAAAAATCTGGTAATCTCCAAAATCCAGATAGAAGAGATAAGGAGAAGGATTGGCAGACCGGAGATTACGGTACGCATCCATTGCTTTTATTTCTGTCCTTATTTCAAGTCTTCTCGAGGGAACAGCTTGAAGCAAATTCCCCTTTATTATCTCCTGGCGAACATGCTCCACGTTTTTCTTATACATTTGTTCTACCAAATTATTAGAAATTACAACTGCCTGCACATTCTTCGGTGGTTCCGCCATGTAATTGAAATTAAGATCGAGAATTCTATTTTCAATTCTATCCATTGTTGCTTCGAGATCAATGCTGTGACCTGGGTAGTTCAGGACAAGTATATAAATTTCATCTGTATAATGGTCAAAAATTAGAAACTCATTTCCAAAGATAAAACTTGCATCAGGAAGTTCAAGGGCGTCAGTTCTGGTGACAAAATTGATATCATCACAAAAACGGGCAAACTCAAATGACAGGAACCCTATTCCCCCTGCAGGGAAGGGGAAATCATACTCTGTTTCTCCATGAAAACCAGCAAATATCTTAACGGCATCAAGTATATCCCTTCCTCCATTTCGAATCTTTTTCCTGTTTTTCCCGGGAGTAATAAGAAAACAATCCCTTTCCCTCTGCTCAATCCTGAAAGCCTCTTTTATCAGTAGCAGGGAGTATCTTTCTCTCCCCTTACTAATAGATGAAGATTCGAGTATTGCTAGTGCCTCAAGTTTTCCGGCCAGCGAAAAAGGTGTAAACCTTTCACCGGGAATTTTCTTTACCATATGCATTTGCTGCAACTGATACTCCTTCTGTTGAAAGACATTATATAAATGGATCCGCCTTTGTTTCTTTTTATAGAAACGCTTCTACTAGAAGAAACATATATTTTCCCTGGTTTTATGTCAATTGGTTTGAGCTTAACACCCAAATAATAATTTTAATAATATATAAAGTTGTCATCTAAATAGGTATATTAAAGGAAGATTTTTTGTTACTTTAGGGAAAGGAGAAGATAATGGAAGCAATTCGATTTATTGAAGAAATTGACTCAAATACAGTAACACTGAAAAATCTTGATAGATTCAAAGGTAAAAAAGTCGAGATAATTATTTTACCCTATGAGACAAATATCACCGAATTTGACAAAGAATGGGCATTGGAAGCTGAAGATAGAATACAAGCTTTTAATGATGGGAAGATTGAAGCTTTAGATGGTGAGCAAATAGTTTCCGAATTAAAAGAAAAATATTCCCTAAAATGAAATATCAAATATTAACTCCTGCCAGGCAGGAACTTATTAATAGTATTGAATTTTATAATAAAAAAGAAGAAAATCTTGGCTACAAACTACTTCTTGATTTTGAAGAAACAGTTAATCGTATTATTGATAATCCAAAAGCATGGCAACCACTAACTATGAATACAAGAAGATGCCTGTTAAAAACCTTTCCTTATGGAATAATATATCAAATTGATACTTGCATTCAGATTATTTCTTTTATGAATTTAAAAAGAAAACCTGCTTATTGGAAGAAGATAGTAAAACAGGCAGGGTTTAAAATATAACCATAGGAGAAAACAAATGGCTCATTGTATTGCAGCAGATGGCGAACAGCTTCTGGATAAAGAGATAAAAGTACTGGATAAAGGTTTTGTACGCTTGGTTGATTATCTGGGAGACGATTCAAGAATCGTACAGTCAGCACGGGTTTCCTACGGTGAAGGAACAAAGAGCTACAGAGAGGATAAGGGACTGATCGATTATCTTCTTCGGAATGATCACACTTCCCCTTTTGAACAGGTTAGCTTTACATTCCATATAAAAATGCCCATTGTTGTAGCTCGTCAGTGGATAAGACACAGGACAGCAAAAGTGAATGAAATTTCCGGCCGGTACTCTGTTATGGAGAGTGATTTCTATGTTCCTGCTGCAGAAGATATCGCCCTGCAAAGTGAAGATAATAAACAGGGACGGCAAAACAAACCTGTCTCTGCAGAGCTTGCAAAAGAGATCCAGAATATTATATCTGCAGAACAAGACAGAGTATATGAAACATACACAAAATTACTTGGTATGGGTCTTGCCCGGGAAATTGCCAGAATAAACCTACCTTTAAGCCTTTATACTGAGTGGTACTGGACAATGGATCTTCATAACCTTTTTCATTTTTTACGATTACGTATGGATGCTCATGCTCAGAAAGAGATAAGAGTGTATGCAAATGCAATATTTGAGATTGTTAAAAAGATAACTCCTATGGCTGCTGAGGCCTTTGAGAAACATCTTTTAACTGGGACTTCTCTATCCGGTTCGGAGCTTGAGGCAGTGAAGGTCATGACCAGAGGAGAAGATTGTCCATTAAAAAGCAGAGCAAAAGAGATTCTTTTCGCAAAGCTGGGGATGAATCAATAATACCATAGTAGAGCGAATCTTCAGCGACATAGTTCTATATTCGTTAATCGAATAGATTACCTGAAAAAAAAGGATTAGTGTTTTTAATAGTGACTTTCTCTATTTCTTCATGCACAGCAATCTGAAACAGCCGATATATTGCAGTTATGGTTGACAAAAAATAATTCTATCCTTATCTTATATTCATCATTAAGGAATTAATTTTATCTTTAATTGATCAAGGGAATACAAGTATTCCTGGCTTTTTATTCAAATTTTAATGGTGATTCTTCTACGACTCAATAGCCTAGAAGAATCAACTGTCTGTACATAGTACACACTAAAAACATAGAGTATTGTCTCTTTACGTTTTGAAAAGAAGTGCTATAAACTTTCTGGTCTGCATAAACATGTGATCAAATAATAAATTCGAATAAATTTTTTAAAGTTCACATAATGCACGGGTGAATTGCTTTATGACTATTGTATTAAGGGGATTAAATATATGGCTTTAGTAGAAGTGAAGGATTTGTACAAAATATTCGGTACAAATCCAAAACGCGCAATTCCGTTGATAAAAGAAGGGAAATCGAAGCAGGAAATAAAAAAGAAAACCGGGTGTACCATCGCCATTAATGATGCAACATTTGAGATACATAGAAAAGAAACATTTGTTGTTATGGGGCTGTCCGGCAGTGGTAAATCAACCTTCATTCGATGTTTAAACAGGCTTGTCAAACCAACGGCCGGTCAGATCCTGATTGATGGAAAAGACATAGTCAAGATGGGCAGTGATGAGCTCCGCGAGCTTCGCCGCTACAAAATGTCCATGGTTTTTCAGCATTTTGGACTCCTTCCTCATAGAAACGTTATTAACAACGTTGAATTCGGCCTGGAGCTGGGTGGTATGAAAAAAACAGAACGACGGGAGAAGGCTATGGAGGCTATAACTCTCGTTGGTCTGGAAGGTTTTGAGTTTAGTATGCCCAACGAACTCTCCGGTGGTATGCAGCAACGTGTCGGGCTTGCCCGGGCTTTGGCAAATGATGCGGAGATACTGCTTATGGATGAAGCCTTCAGTGCATTAGATCCTCTTATCAGGGCTCAAATGCAGGATGAGCTGCTCGATCTTCAGGACAAAATGCATAAGACAATTATATTTATCACTCACGATCTGGATGAGGCCTTAAAGATTGGCGATCGTATTGCCATCCTGGGGCCTGGCGGACGTGTACGACAAATAGGGGTTCCAGAGGAGATCCTCTCAAATCCCGCTGATAAATATGTAAAAGAATTTGTTCAAAATGTAGATCGAACAAAGATAATAACAGCAGGCTCCATTAAACATAGTGGCCCGGTTCTTAATAGTATTAAAGACGGCCCCAAGGCGGCTCTCCATTTGATGGAAACCCAGAGTAAATCATACGCTTATCTAGTGGATTCTCAAAGAAGTCTTAAAGGAATTATTCACATTGAGGATGTCATCGAGCTGAAGAAAAAGAAAGAGAATGATCTTTCAACGATAGTTAGACACGATTTTTTTACGACAACTCCAGATACTGCCATATCTGATTTGCTTGGTACAGCTCTCCATACAAAATATCCGATTGTCGTTATTAACGAAGATAATAAGTTTTTGGGAATTGTCAGCAGAGAGATGATCATTGCCGAGGTTAATGAAGGTGTCGATGAATCGGATACACCAACTGTTTTCAGTGAGATACTTGAAGAAACAGAAGTCTTCCAGAATGAATAAAGGAAATAGATTTAAATGAACAGGATAAGAGAGATTTTTGATATTGGTGCTGGATTTGAAAGCATAATTGAATGGTTGACCGAAGAAGCTGATTGGCTGTTTGATTTTATTGCATTAGTAGTTGAAGGATTTTTAGACGGAGTGAATTGGTTGTTCAACTTTCCATCAGCATTCGTCATTATAGGACTTTTTAGCTTCTTGGCCTGGAAAGTTGCGGGAAAAGGTGTTGCTCTTTTTTCCCTGATTGGATTTCTTCTAATCCTCTATATGGGATATTGGTCGGAAACCATGGATACCCTTTCCCTTGTTTTTTCCGCTGTAATCTTTGGATTACTCATAGGTCTGCCCGTGGGAATATGGGCATCAAGATCGGATTCAGCCTGGAAAATCCTGCGTCCCATATTGGATTTCATGCAGACTCTTCCGGCATTTGTATATTTAATTCCGGCTGTACTGCTTTTCAAATTGGGCCCGGTTCCGGGGGTTATAGCTACCCTGATTTTTTCACTACCCCCTGTAGTACGGCTGACCAATTTGGGGATCAGGCAAGTGCCGGTTGAAATCCGCGAAGCCTGCCGAGCCTTTGGTGCAACCCCGAAACAAATGCTGTTAAAAGCAGAATTACCGGTAGCTCTTCCTACCATTATGGCAGGAGTCAATCAGACCATAATGCTGGCTCTTTCTATGGTAGTCATTTCAGGAATGATTGGAGCCGGAGGCCTGGGAAATGTGGTTCTCAAGGGGATCACCCAGTTAAAAATTGATATGGGCTTTGAAGGCGGAATTTGTATTGTAATCCTGGCCATTTTTTTGGACAGAGTTACCCAGGCTTTTACGGCTACGCAGAAGCGTTAGATAAACATTGGATTTTTTCGAAATAGATTTTCGGAATTATTATATCACTTTCTCATAAGGAGAGAAAAAATGAACAACTTACGAAAGATCTTCATGATCGTTCTTTTGGTTTCGACTGCGGTAACAGGTGTTTTCGCAGGGGGACAACAAGAATCAAAAACAGAAGTAAAGACCGCTAACCTGGTCTATGCCAACTGGGAAGAAGGTGTTGCTTATACCAATTTAGCAAAAGTTATACTCGAAGATATGATGGGTTATGAAGTAACCATTACTGCTGCTGATGTAGCACCAGGATACGCAAGTGTTGCTGATGGAGATCAGGATGCCTTCATGGAAACATGGCTGCCCGTTCTTCATAAGGATTATATTGAAAAGTTCGGTAATGATCTCGTTGATCTTGGTAATGTATATGAAGGGACTCTCAGCGGATTAGCTATTCCTACATACATGTATGAGGCCGGCATCAAGACCATCTCTGACCTGAAAAAGCCGGAAGCCCTCAAGAAGTTAGATAAAACCATCATCGGAATAGATGCCGGAGCAGGCATCATGAAAACAACTGAAAATGATGTTATACCGGCATATGGCCTTGATGACGCAGGATACAAACTGCTTGCTTCCTCAGGTCCTGCCATGATGGCAGCCATGAAAGATGCTTATTCTAATGAAGAGTGGATTGTCGTCACCGCCTGGAAACCTCACTCTATGTTCGGTTATTATGACCTGACCTTTCTCGAGCAGGATGGTGAACAAATCTGGGGTTCAGGAGACATTCACATCACTGGAAGAAAAGGACTGGCTGAAGAAAAACCGGAACTTGCTCAGTTTCTTTCAAACATGAAAATCAGTAACGCCGATTTAGGTTCTCTGATGGTAGCCATCCGAGAATCTGATAAAGACGGAGAAGATGCCGCTCGTACATGGTTAGCTGATAACAAGGATGTGGTTACGACCTGGATTCCTAAAAGCTAAATTTATTAAAATGATGGGGGCTGTCCAATACGTATTGGACAGCCCCTTTTTAAATTCAACAAGCATTTCAATATCATATATATGAGCAAAATACTTAAATAATATGGATAGGATTCTTTTTAATAGAATATGTATAGGGTTCTTTTACATATTCCCCCATGGTGTCTATTCAGAAAGTACACCGGGGAAGCAGGGCAGATTGCGTGCTTTAGGAATTAGTCGTCCTTTCTTCCGTCCGGGTGAGATGTTCCTTTTACGGCGCCGGGCTCTCCCGTTATAAAATCATTCTTGAGGTAGCTGAGCACTTCATCGCTTGTCACTACTTTAGCAATAGTACCGCCTGCGATCTTCAGAGCAATCTCCTGATTTGTTGTTGCCGTTGCAACAGAATCACCAACGATCACAACATCGTAACCACGTGAATTACCGGCATAAGCCGTAGAGAGTATACATTCATCTGTCCAGAGACCTGATAGAACGATAGTATCGATACCGGCCTTCTTCAGTTTTTCATCCAGATAGGAGTTGCCCTTCTCATCAAAATTCCAGAACATATCCAGATGCTTTCCGTGAAAGAACCAACCGTCGGAAACCTCTTTTTCTGTCGGCGCAATTTCCGACAGGGGTTTCATGCCGGGTGCACCGTTAAAAATGTACACTGCATTTTCTGGATTTTCAGGACGAAAGCCTTTGGAGCCGTACCATCGATCCATAGAGTTGCTGATGCCGTCATCAAAAGTCCTTGTCCAGGCACTCCACATAATGCGGATTCCGTCACTTTTTGATTGAGCCTCTCTGAAAGATTCCACCAGTTTCCGGAGATTTGGAAGGATTCCGCCGGCATAAGGACGGTATTCTTCCTGGCAGTCATCGAGAAGAAGTGCAATTCTGCGGGGACGGTCTTTCAGGTTCCAGGAAGCCCAGAAGCTCAAAGGCTGGTCATTCGGTCCTCCCGGGGTTGAGCTGTAATTTTCCATCGGCATCAGTGCCTGATCCATATCGCGATTCTTGCGCGGTTCCTGAAGTGCTTCTTTCAGTGTTATTATTATTTCATCCCTGTCATACATCATTATCAAGACCTTCTTATTTGTGAATTTCCAGTCAGTTATTCCTGGGACCGCTAACAAGCTTGATTGTATCGACGGGAGGGGGACTTCTGGAGGAGATTTGTATGATCTTGTATTTACGGCGTCAAGAAAAGATCATCATATCCTCTTCATAATACCATTATAATATAATAAAAAACCTGGATCTTTCCGGTGAATATCAACACAATAAGAATAACGGAGGAATTTATGGATTTTCAGGAAATGATTTTATCGCGTAGAAGTATAAGAAAATATATAAACAAGGCCATACCGAAAGAAGATATCACGAAAATGCTGGAGGCCGCTATGGCGGCACCATCAGCTGTGGCTAAAGACCCCTGGTTTTTCTTTGTTGTGGCCAAAAGGGTCCTGCTTGATGAGCTGGCTGAAGTACTGCCTCATGGGAAAATGCTAAAACAGGCCCCGGCAGCTGTACTTGTATGCGGAGATATGGATAAAACCTATCTGGGAAATGAAGGCGAAAAGGGATATCTGGTGCAGGACTGCAGTGCTGCTGTAGAGAATCTGATGCTGTCTGCTACAGGCCTGGGTATCGGTTCTGTCTGGCTGGGTGTGTATCCCAGGAAAGACAGGATGGAAGGCATCAGCCGCCTGTTTAAACTGGATAAGAGCAGAGTTCCCGTGGCTGTTGTTTCGCTGGGTTATCCCGGGGAAACAAGACCTGCCGGATCCCGCTTCAGTGACGATAAGGTCAGCTGGATAGAATAAGGTAATATTGTGAGTCAATAATTTCACGATTCCATTATGAGGTTCTCCGAAGTAATAGTACTTGACTCAATAAACTATGCATCTAAAATTCTCAATTCTGATTCATATATACAGTTTGAGTGGGATAGGCAAAAGTGATACCTTCCTTGTCAAAAGCTTCAAAAATCGCCAGATTGATAGCTTCCTGAGTATCCATGTACTTGTTGTAATCGGCTCCTGTCAGGTAGTAGACAAATTCAAAAACCAAACTGAAATCGCCGTAGGTTGCAAAATGACCGCGATCAAAGACTACATCCCCCTGGTCCTGGATAATTTTCCGGACAATCCCAGTGATCTCCTTAAGTTTTTCAAATGGTGTCTGATATATAACAGAAAGTTTAAAAACGACACGGCGTTTTTCCATTTTTTTGTAATTATGGACACGGGAATCTGTTAGATCGGTGTTGGAGAAGACCATTTGTTCTCCTCCAAGAGCTCGAATTCTGGTCGTTTTTATTCCTATTTTTTCAACCACTCCCAACTTGTCACCTATAATTATAAAATCTCCGATTTCAAAAGGTTTGTCGAAGAAAATAACAAAATAATTGAATAGATCCCCCAGGATCGTCTGGGCTGCCAAGGCTACTGCGATACCGCCGATTCCCAGACCCGCTACTACAGCTGAAATTTGTACACCCATATTGTCTAGAACAAATATCAGGGCGATGGTCCAGATGATTATATTTAATAAGGTTTGAATTCCCTTCAGCTGTAATTCTTTCTGCTCCGCATGGAGAGAATGCTTAAGATAGAACTGCATGCCCATCTGAATTCCCGTGAAGGAAGCTTTGACAATAAAAATAGTGATGACAATAAGACCCCCGCTTTGAAGGATTTTAGAGGTCGATTGAGAGATATTCAGGTACTCCATCCCAATATAGAAAGATGCGAAATACATAATTGGTAAAAAGGATTTACCAATGTTCATAAGTAAAAGATCCCCTGCTCCTGTATTTTTGGACAGGCTTTGTTTTTTTATACGTCCCTGGATTATTTTTTTGAATATATACACTATGAGTATTCCCGCCAGAATAATACCCAAGGCAATCAGGTATTCTTTGAGTGAATTCTCCCAAAAAGTAATATTAAGCATCTCTTTAATGATCATTTATCCTTCCTGTTTCAACCATGCGGTTTGTTTCATTCTATCTTTAGTTAACCATATAATGCAAATTCGAAAGCTTACAGCAAAAAGAAATTCCTCAAATACATGTCGAGTTTAATAGAACTAGTTGTTTTGTCTTTGAAAACATGAATATCGAAGGACTGTGAATCAAAGAAGCCAAAAATTTAAAATACGCTTACTATTTTCCATTACCCTGGAGGCATAACCGGCTTTATACCACCCCAATAGGCTCTGTCCAGCCCCAACATTTTCTTTCCAAAGTAAGCTGAAATCGTCAATCAGAATCGTTGTTTGGAAATAGTTTTCCCCGCCCTATGTGCGCAAACGAACAGACGTCATTGGGGGAAAGTATTAGATTTAAAACTATAGATGCATTCACTGGTTTGATTCATATCTACGATTTTCGACATGTCGGAAATGAGCGTGCTGGATTAAATCAATCAAATGGTCAAAGACCTGCACCCTGGATTTATTACGATAGCTCGTAGGGCAGCAAGCCTGGGTGAATTCACATATGAACGGAGGAATCACATAATGTTGAGAAAAGTTAAAGACCTGACCGGGTACACATTGCAGAGCAACGATGGGGATATAGGGAAGGTCAAAGAGTTCTATTTCGATGATAACCACTGGGTCGTTCGCTACTTGGTTGCGGATACAGGAAACTGGCTAAAGGAAAGACTTGTATTGCTCTCTCCCTATGCGCTGCTGAACGTGGACAAGGAAGTCCGGCAGGTCGCTGTCAGTCTGTCCAAAAAACAGATCGAGGAAAGTCCTGCGTTGGACACCAACATGCCGGTCTCGCAACAATTTGAAATGTCCTATCACAACTATTACGGATGGCCGTCCTATTGGAGCGGTTCATACGCCTGGGGCAATTTCCCCCTCATCATTCGGGACCCTGGAAAAAGGCAGACGACCAATATTGATGGAAAAGCATGGAATCCTAATCTGCGCAGCACTCATGGCGTTCGTGGATATCACATCCAGGGTGTTGACGGTGAGATTGGTCATGTCGAGGATTACATTATCGATGACGAGACCTGGACTATTCAATATATTGTCGTTGAAACAAGAAACTGGATTCCCGGGAGAAAAATTCTGATTTCCCCCAAATGGATTGATCGAGTCAGTTGGGACGATTCGAAGGTTTTCGTCAATCTCACCAGTGAGGTCATCAAGGCGGCACCCGAATATTCGGATGAAATCCTGCTTTCCCGGGAATATGAAACAAATCTTCATGGACACTATAACCGCGTAGGATACTGGATCGAGGAATAGGATGTTGTAAAGTCTGTCTTAGTAAGATCACCCCTAATCCTTCAACCCAACCGAATTTTGGGGTGTTCTCTACTATTTTAGAATTTGAAGAAGAGGAAACAACGGAATGAAACACAATCCATTAAAAAAAATGGAAACCTTCGGTCAGTCCATTTGGCTCGATTATATCAGAAGAGACCTAATAGAAAGGGGTGAGCTTAAAGGGTTGATCCACGAAGATGGACTGAGGGGGATAACCTCGAATCCGGCTATTTTTGAGAAGGCGATCGGGGAAAGTCATATTTACGATCAGGATATCTTTGAGATGGTCCATAGGAATAAAGACATTAAAACAATCTATGAAGCTCTCAGCCAACAAGACGTACAGAATGCTGCTGATGAGTTTAGATCTGTGTATGAAAAAACGGCCAAAAAAGATGGTTACGTCAGTTTGGAAGTCAATCCCCATCTGGCTTATGACACAAAAGGGACGATTGAAGAAGCCCGGCGATTGTGGGCGGCATTGGACAGACCCAACGTTTTCATTAAAGTTCCAGCAACTTCCGAAGGTTTACCGGCTATCCAGCAGCTTATCAGTGAGGGAATTAATGTCAATGTAACCCTGATTTTCGGGTTACCCCGGTATCGGCAAGTAGCAGAAGCCTACATTGCCGGTCTGGAAGAACGGGTCGCAGGGGGCAAGCCGGTGAAAGATATCGCATCGGTGGCCAGCTTCTTTTTAAGCCGTATTGATGCCCTGGTCGATCCCCTTGTTAAAAATTTGTTTGAGCCCGAGGGGATGAACTCGGAAATTGCGAAGAAAGTTCATGGAAAGGTGGCTATTGCAAGCGCTAAGGCGGCTTATCAAATCTATAAAGAGATTTTCGGCAGTAATAGGTTTCAGAAATTGGCTGTTGGAGGTGCTTCCGTACAGCGCCTGCTTTGGGCAAGCACGAGTACCAAGAACCCTGAATACAGCGATATAAAATATATCGAACAGATAATCGGCCCCAACACTGTCAATACTGTCCCTCTTGAAACCATGAACGCCTACCGGGATCATGGCGATCCGCAATTTAGCCTTGAACAGGATGTCCCTGAAGCCCACTGGATATTGGCACAATTATCAGAACTGGGGATCAATATTGGGGCTCTGACTCAAGGTCTTGAAGATGAAGGAGTCAGGAAATTCAACCAGCCCTTTGACAGCCTGATGGATAGCCTGAGAGAAAAAAGTCTACTGGATAATAATTGAGACTCTTTCAGACAAAATCAGGAATCGAATGAATGCCAATAGAGGAATTTTAAATGAATAAGAATATGAACATGAGCCATGAAGGAAAAACACTCTTTATATTTTTAATCAGAGTAACATTTTTTTTAGTAATTTCGATTGCTATTATGTCTTGTACATCATCTAAGGCAATTCAAAAAGGGAATGTTGACCATTCATCAGACAACACACTGGCACAGCCTTATGAAACAAAATCTTCGATGAATTTTAGTGTAGTCATTGGTTGGGAAGACTTAGAAAAACCCGTTGCTCCCTCGGGTTTTAACGTCACAAAATATGCAGATAGTTTTGAAAATCCCCGCTGGATGGTTACCACTCCAAATGGAGACATTCTGGTGGCAGAAGCCAATACATACCATCCTCCATTAGAAAAATTCCTTGGCACCATAGTAGGAGCAAATAAATCCAATAGTTTTAATGAAAGTGCAGACCGGATCACTTTATTGAGGGATACCGACGGGGATGGTTTTCCTGATATACGGAATATTTTTTTATCTGATTAGACTCAACCTTTTGGGATGCTGATACTGGACAATTGGTTCGATGTGGCGAATACAGATGCATTAATGCGTTATCCTTATCAAGCAGGGGATATCGAAATTATAGGAAATGGGGAAAAAATAATTGATCTGCCTGCAGGTGAGTTTAATAGGCATTGGTGTCGTAACATAATAGCCAACAAAGTGGTAACTAAAATTAACATTACAGTGGGTTCTGGCAGTAATATTGCTGAAAACGGTCTTCAAAATGAATTTTTACGGGCAAACATTCTGGAAATTAATCCAGATGGTACCGGATTACGGGTATATGCAAGCGGTATGCGGAATCCTAATGGGATGGATTGGGAACCAGAAACAGAGACCCTATGGACAGTTGTAAATGAACGGGATGAACTGGGAGATGAACTGGTACCGGATTATCTGACCAGTGTTATAGAAAATGGTTTTTATGGCTGGCCATACATGTATTGGGGAAACCATAAGGACCCCAGAGTTAAAGATTTAAAACCATTGGCAGCTATTAACACCATTGTACCCGATGTTAATCTTGGTTCTCATAATGCTCCATTGGGGCTTGTCTTTTATACAAAAACATTATTTCCTGAAAAATATAAAAATGGTGCTTTTATAGCTCAGCATGGCTCATGGAACCGATCCGTTATAACCGGTTACAATGTTCTTTTTATTCCTTTTGAAAATGGAAAACCATCGGGAGAACCAGAAGAATTTTTATCGGGTTTTATTGCAAATATTGAAAAACAAGAAGTGCATGGCAGACCTGTAGGTCTTCT